>CAZNNZ010000043.1:0-12916 GCA_964574575.1 uncultured Planctomycetales bacterium | reverse complement strand
CCAAGCGGCGGGCAACAAGAATCAAATCATATCCTTGCCGAGCAAAAATTTTGGCAAGCTCCATTCCCAAGCCACTGGAAGCCCCCGTAATAAGCACTGTTTTTGTCATTCTATTTCCCTAAATTTAGGCAAACCCAATCTGCTGTGAAACAATCCCCATCATATGCGTATGGGTCTTAACGTTTTTAAGTCCACATTCCGTCAAAATATCTTTCAAAGCGCAAGCATCAGGGAAATACTTGTTTGATTCCGGCAAATATTTAAATGAATTAAATTCGCCACGATGAAAAATATGCCGCCCCAAAAATGGCATCAGTGTTTCGAAATAAAGTTTATAAATTGTCTTATTAAAAATGCCGCTGGGCTTGCCCAAATCAACAATAATAATTGCGCCGCCGGGCTTTGTCACCCTCTGCATTTCAAATATTCCTTTTTTAAAATCTGTTAAATTCCGCAAGCCATAACTCATCATAGTCACATCAAATACTTTATCCGGATACGGCAAGTCCATCGCATCAGCCGATTTAAACTCAACATTGGATATTCCCACAGCCTTACGACTGGCAATCTCGAGCATTTTTTCGGCCACATCCACACCGATGATACGACTTTTAGGAAACATCTTGGCCATCAATAAAGCCATGTCCCCGCTGCCGGTACAAATATCCAAAATCCGATCGCCATTCTTAAGCGGCGAGCGCTCAATGACTTGTGTTTTATAACGCGTCTGCATTCCCATCGTGATAACCCCATTAAGATAATCGTATTTGGGAGCCAACTGATTAAAAAATTTGCGATTATAATCAGCCCATTGATCCGCTTTAAAATATTGATTAAATTCTGTATTCTCAATGAGCTGATCTTTTTGTGTATAAAATTCCGTCACTGCATTCTCCTTATGTTTTGTTTAAACTGCTTTTTGCTTTCCATTGTGTCAGCGCACCAAAAGCCGTAAGTCCGGCGCCAAAAGAAAAAATACCAACGGTTTCTCCGTCTTTGAGATTATCTTTATGAATAATGTCCCGTAATACATACAAGACACTGGGAGATGACATATTGCCATACTCAAACAAAACATCGCGTGAGCGTTGCAATGTTTGCACTTCAAAAGCACTGATCGCCTCAATCTCGTCGAGAATTTTGCGTCCTCCCGGATGCACAGCATAATGATCGATCTTTTTTGTAAAATCATGCGTTACTTGCTTAAGCACATTATGAAAGGCTTTAGCGGCAATGACTGGAACTTCTTTATCAAGGACATTGTGCAAACGGCCATTTTTTGTGACATAACGTAAATTATCACGGTATTGCGGCCAAAGAATTGATTTAAATTCCCGGATTTCCAATCCATCGACTTGCGGCTTATTGGTCAATAAGCATGCCGCGGCACCGTCGCCAAAGATCGAATTTGAAATAATAAGATTTAAACTCTCATTCCAGAATGACGTGGCTGTACAAATCTCAACGGCCAAAACGATGACATTCGCGTTAGGATGAACCGACAAAAATTGCCACGCTGATTTCATCGCCGGCAGTGCAGCGCCGCAACCTATGCCAACCATATCCACAGTGTGAATATTTTCGCTAAAACCAACTGCCTGAGAAATATAAGACGTTAAACCCGGGCAAAGATATCCTGTACATGTGGCGATAATAATAGCGTCAATATCGCCGGGTTTAAGATTCCTTTTTTTCAATAAATCTTTGACGGCCTCTGTTCCAAGTTTTGTGGCCTGCTGTTGAAAGCGCAATATAGCGTCGTCCTGCGATTCTTCAAATAATTTTTCCGGATCATTTTCAATAGCCGCGTAACGCGTCTTTATAGACGGCTCCGAAAGGAAATGACGATACAACTTTTTCTCTTTTCTGGATCGCAGCGGAGATTTCATGATGCGCTCTAAAATTTCTTCCTGCGTCATTTTTAAAGACGGGTTGGCTGTTGCAATTTCAACTATTTTTATTGAATCCATGCGTCCTCCTCGATAATGGAAAAGCAAACGTTTGATGCACAGAATCAAAGAAATTATTGACCGTGCCCTGCCTGATTTTTAAAAGTTTAATAACTCCGTTGGCTATGCCAGCGTGATGGCCTAAGGCGCCCAGCATTCGGGAAGCAACAATTGCGCCCTGAAAATTTTTCTTCCAAAGGATTTCATACTCTCGAGCCACTTGAAAATCCGGCAAATTCTTCGGCTGATATTTTCCCATGAGCGTTCCTAACAATATCCCTGCACTTAATGCCAATGATATTCCCCCGCCGGCAACAGGATGAATTAAACTACAGGCATCCCCGACATAAAATGCATTGCCATCAAAAAAACGCGGTGGCCTGTCCATATCAATAAATGTGCCTTTCCATTTATTTAAAAGTTTTGAAGACTGCATCTGTTGGCGCAACCGAGGATTTGATTGCATAAAGTTTTCCCAAATCAAGTCGAAGCTTCCAGCGCATTTCTTAAATAAACTTTCCTTAATGACATAGCAAACATTAATATTGTTTTGCTCAAAACGATTAATCCCGACGTGCCCCTGATCAATAAAATGCATAATGACATTCGAATCAATTCCATGACACAAGTCAAATAACCCCGCAACACCAAAAAGCCGATGCCCTGAACCTTTCGCCTGCACTCCTGCGCCATTAGCATAAATCATATGGGTGCAAACAATTTCCTCGTCTTGCAAAAAACTTGTTCTTTTTAAATTAATTTTGTACCGTCGCTGATTATAAACAAAATTGCCAATAACCGTCCTATCCATAAAAACAACACCTTTTTTTTGCGCGTGCCCCAAAAGAGCTTGGTCTAACTGTTTGCGGCTTAACCCCAAACCGTAATCTTCACGACCCTTATACTTTAAAGGGACATGGATCGTTTCTCCATTCGGGGCGCTCAACAGAATATGCGTGACTTTCTTTGCTTGGCTTGTCAGCTGATCAAGAATATCGTAGCGCGCCAGTAATTCTTTATTCTCAGGACCAATAAATCCTCCACAAACTTTTTCTCTTGGGAAAGAAGATTTATCTATTAAGAGAACACTCCAGCCGGCGTCTGCTAACTCAATGCTACTGGCAATCCCCGCAGGCCCAGCCCCGACAACGACGACATCATAAGAATTCATTGCTATGATTAACTTTCTTTTAGGAAAATTTTGAATTTAATTTTGACCGGGTCAAACACACGAATAAGGCCAATAACAGACGGCGGCTTAAGAGAGAACGCTTTTAAACTCAACTGCGCTTCTCCGCTTAAAATATAACCACCCTCGATCTTTTCTAAATGCGCGTTGATTTCTACAGGCTGGCTTATATTTCTAATCGTCAACTTGCCTCTTAAGAGAGCCTCATTGCTTGCGGCAGGAAAACTTTGATCTGCCATAATAAATGTTATTTTAGGATAAAGATCCGATTGAAACATCTTTTTCATATCCTCATCACGCTTGGAATTCTTTGTATCCATAGACGAAATATCAAAATCCACATTTGCGCTATGAATCAAAAACCCGCCCTCTGAATCAATCAAAAGAGTGCCATCAAACTTTTTTGCAGTTCCCTCAACTGAATGCAATGTTGACTTAAACGAAAATTTGAGCGCGCTTTGATTCTCGTCGATCTGATAAGCAGATTGTTTCGCTGATGAAACACTCGCCCACAAAAACATAACAGCAGTTAAAATTATAAAAACTTTTTCTTTCATGGTATATCCTCCCTTTTTTGTTTTTAATTATACAAGCCCATTAAAAAGAACCACAGGAGGAATCCTATTTCTAACAACAATTTCCCTGCATATTCTTTCAAAAACACAAAAAACCCCGCAAAGATTTGCAGGGTTTTAAAAACAAGGCCTAAAATGACCCTTATTGCAGATTATATTTCTTGAGTTTATACCATAAGGTGCGCTCTGAAATCTTAAGCAGTTTAGCCGCCTTGGCCTTCACATGGCCGGCATTTTCCAAAGCTTTTATAATCAATTCCTTTTCTGCTTCTGAAATCCCTTCATCTAAAGACTGCACCAGAGAAGTTTCATTTTTTTCAGTTAAAGATTTCTTGATGATCTTTCGAATAAGCTCGTCGAGCTCTTCAACCGTAAACGGTTTTTGAATATAATCATGCGCCCCATGCCGAAAGGCTTTTACCGCCGTTTCTACGTCGGCAAAAGCCGTCATCACAATAATCGGCAGTTTCACATTGAGCCTCTCTAACTCATAAACCAAATCAATACCCGACATTTTGCCCAAACGAATATCTGTCAAAATAATATCCAAAGGTTTGCTTAAAATATAATCGATGGCTTGTTCGGCATTAGGCGCAGTCAAAACATCAAAACCCTTTGGCTTAAGACCCAGTCTCAACACGCGCAACAACCTTTCCTCATCATCGACAATGAGAATCCGAATAGGACTTTGCTCTTTATTTGTCATGCGCCCTTTACCCTTGAATTTTAAATCCGATAATTACAGTTGCCCCTTGAGGATTTGTCGGCTGGATAACAATACTTCCCCCATGAGCAGAAATAATATTTTTGACAACAAACAAACCTAAACCTAAACCATTTTCTTTTGTCGTATAAAAAGGATCATACGCTTTTCTTAATGCTTCTTTATTAAAACCAACCCCATAATCACGCACATGAATATAATATGTTTTATGTGAGACACTCGTCGATATTTCGACATATCCGTCAGCTAAAGATGCCTGGATAGCGTTTAAAACAATATTAATCAAAACTTGTTTGATCTGGTTACTATCACATAAAATCTTTTGCTCGCCGGCATTATTAATTAAATTTATTTTTACCGACGCCTTCTGACAGGCGCCTGCCAATAAAAGCGTCACCTGCTCAATTAATGGAAACGGATCTTGCAATTTGACCGCTTCTTTTGATTCTTTGCGCAATTGCAAAAGCTGATGGATCAATTGATCAATCCTATCTACCTCATCGGCCAAAAAACCGGTAATTTCATATTCTTCTGAATTTACCGGCAACTTTTTTTGAATAACGGATGCTGACGATTTGATAATTCCCAAGGGATTGCGAATTTCATGAGCAAGACTTTGGGCTAACAAGCCAATGGTTAACCCTTTTTCGCGATCTAACATCGCTTTCGTATCTCTATTAATTAAATAAACAAACCAAGTTGCTGTAAAACCCAATAAAACAAGAAAAACTCCAAACAAAAGAACTGTCCGATTTAAAATCTGTTGGCGAACATGCTGGGCATATACGGACGCATCCCCCATACTTTTCATATAAAATTCCTGCAACTTCATGCCCAACTGACGCAAAATATCCAATTGTTTTAAAATAATCGTTCGACTCGTAGTGTCGTTTAAATTATTACTAGTTTTTATACGCCCAACTGTATTTAAAAAGTCATCAAATCCCTCGTGGATATCAACAAACTTTTTTTCTTCTGTTAAAACATGTGACTTGTCCTCAAATTTTTCCCGCCGGGTTGAATTTTGACGAATTTTTTCAAGGACGGGAACCAAACTTTCCATTTGATTCATATACGAGACATCAAGGAAATTCTCGTCGGAACGCATCGATGTGATTGCGAGCAATTCTTCGACACGATCTAAGAAATTAATACTCAATTGCAGCTCTTGCCACTCCTCAATCAAACGCTGATGAGCCACATTCATCACATAAACGCGATTAAGCATTATTCCCATTGCCGAAAGAACAAGAATAACCACAATAATAAAATACAAAGTTACCTGATAAGCAATTTTCATAAAATATGCTGTTTAAGATTAGGATAGCTGACTTATAAAAGATTAATTTGCTTTTCTAAAGAAACCGACAAGCCATAGATCAAGCCTTTCTCTATCAAATCACTTAAATATTTTATTCCCTGACTTACTCAAGCACGGTCAGTGGAACATCAAAAACACAAAACCTAAAACAAATCAAAACGATCTAAGTTCATAACCTTATCCCAAGCCGCGACAAAATCATCGACAAAAGGCTTTTGCCCGTCGGCACAACCGTAAACTTCCGCCAAAGCCCGAAGCACAGAGTTAGACCCAAAAATCAAATCGAAACGTGTGGCAATCCACTTAACTTTACCAGTTCTACGATCAGTGCCCTCAAATAAATTTCCGGCTTCTGAAGCCGCCGTCCAAACCGTGCCCATATCCAGCAGGTTCACAAAAAAATCATTGGTCAGCGCTTCTTTTCTTTTTGTCAAAACGCCATAGGGCGTCTGACCGCAATTGGTATTTAAAACGCGCATGCCTCCCAAGAGAACCGTCATTTCAGGCGCAGTGAGCGTCAACAACTGCGCTTTGTCAATTAACATTTCCTCGGCGGATACGGTAAATTTAGTTTTTTGGTAATTACGAAAACCGTCAGCGACTGGTTCAAGAACAGCGAAAGATGCCACATCGGTTTGCTCTTGTGAAGCATCCATGCGGCCGGGCTTGAAAGGAACTTTCACTTTATAACCAGCATTCTTAGCAGCTTTCTCAATGCCAGCACAACCGGCCAAGACGATTAAATCAGCCAGAGAAATTTTTTTACGCCCGCTGTTAAACTTGCTCTGAATGCCCTCGAAAACTTTAAGCACTTTCGCTAATTTCTTAGGCTCATTGACTTCCCAATCCTTTTGCGGTGCCAAACGAATACGCGCACCATTAGCACCCCCACGCTCGTCCGAGCCGCGAAACGTAGACGCCGACGCCCACGCTGTCGAAACCAACTGAGCGACGGACAAACCTGAATCCAAAATCTTTCGCTTTAAAGTGGCGACATCTTTCTCATTGACCAATGGATGATCAACTGCAGGAATAGGATCTTGCCAGATAAGTTCTTCTGCAGGAACTTCCTTGCCCAAATAGCGCGTACGAGGCCCCATGTCACGATGCGTCAGTTTAAACCAAGCACGAGCAAATGCTTCTGCAAACTGCTGTGGATTTTTTAAATATCGTCGAGCAATTGGCGCATAAATTGGGTCATGCCGCAGTGAAAGATCCGCCGTAGTCATCATCGGGCGATGCTTTTTTGACGGATCATGAGCGTCAATGACCATATCCTCTGCTGCGACATCTTTGGCCAACCACTGATGCGCACCGGCCGGACTCTTGAGCAATTCCCATTCGTACTTGAACAAAACCTTTAAATATCCCATGTCCCACTGTGTCGGATTCGGTTTCCAAGCGCCTTCAATCCCACTGCTAATCGTGTCTATCCCTTTACCGCTGCCAAACTTATTCTTCCAACCAAGTCCTTGCTCTTCGATACCCGCAGCCTCAGGCTCGGGCCCGACATTTGTTGCGCTGGCGGCGCCATGACACTTTCCAAATGTGTGCCCTCCTGCAATAAGCGCGACAGTTTCCTCATCGTTCATGGACATGCGCGCGAAAGTTTCGCGAACATCACGGCCGGAAGCGACCGGATCAGGATTACCATTGGGCCCCTCGGGATTGACATAAATCAAACCCATTTGAACAGCAGCCAGAGGATTTTCAAGATCACGATCCCCGGAGTAACGTTTGTCATCAAGCCATTTAGATTCAGAACCCCAATAAATATCTTCTTCTGGCTGCCAAACATCTTCGCGCCCGCCCGCAAAACCAAAAGTCTTAAAACCCATCGACTCTAATGCGCAATTACCGGCGAGAATCATAAGATCAGCCCATGAAAGTTTTCGACCGTACTTTTGTTTAATTGGCCATAATAATCTGCGCGCCTTATCAAGATTGACATTATCCGGCCAACTATTAAGAGGAGCAAAACGCTGTGTGCCGTTTCCCGCGCCACCACGCCCGTCAGCTGAACGATAAGTGCCGGCACTGTGCCATGCCATGCGGATAAAAAGCGGACCATAATGACCATAGTCAGCAGGCCACCACTCTTTCGAGTCGGTCATCAACGCATAAAGATCTTTTTTCACGGCTTTTAAATCAAGACTTTTGAATTCCTTAGCATAATTAAAATCCTTGCCCATCGGATTAGACAAGTCTGAATGTTGATGCAAAATATTTAAGTTTAATTGATTGGGCCACCAATCTTTATTAGAAGTCCCTTTGCCTGTTTTGTTTTGCGCCCCATGGCCAAACGGGCATTTGCTTTCACTATTCATTTTTTCCTCCTAAGTAAAAAAACAACTGTTTAACCCAAACAATCACTGCCCCCAAACCAATAAACACAGGCATAAGAAATAGAATCAAAGCAACGCTATGTTTTTGTTGACTTGTCAAATCTAAGCGCTCAACGGTAATTTGCTGTTGATCAACAAAAACTTTGTAGTCAGTTTCCGCCAGCCAATTGATCATATTTAATCCCATTTGAGCATTACTATATTGATGAATATAAATATTGGATAAAAAATCCGCATCGGTAAATACGCCCAAGCGAGTGTCGGCCAAATCCCCTTTTTGTTTTTCTTCAAAAACCACATAGGCTATTGCCACCGGCCCGGGGGTGTCTTTACCAGCATCAAAATGAACTTGTAATGTCCGGTCAGTCTCGGCCCAGCTTTCTTTTTTAGACGACGTCAAAACAACCGGCGCCTGTTTAATCGTCGGACGATACTCTTTAAGCGAAGAAATAGAACGCGGACGAACATAAAAAGTATAGTCTAATCCTTGTGTGATGGATTTGTGTTTCCCATAATTCTTAGTCGCTGGGCTGCCAACGTCTTGGCCGGCATGACTGATTAAATCCACCACCACGTCGGATTTAACATCAAGCCCCCATTGATTGAGAATCTCATTTAAAGACGGGTTCTTGTCTACCTGCTCTGCGGTTAAAGGCTTATCCGGTGTTGTGACAATAATATTTTCGACAAGAAACAGCGCACGCCCCCCTTTTTTTAAATAATCCTCAACGCTCTGGCTCTCCTGTTTTGTTAAATCATTCGTCGGGCCGGCAATAATAAGCAAAGAACAGTCTTTGGGAATTTCTTTGGTCACAGCCAACATGAGATTTCTGGATTCAAAATTATTGGAATCCAGCATTTGAGAAAGAGTGCTTAAACCTTGATCTGCTTTGCTTTCAATATTAAACTCTCCATGCCCGGTGAGAAAATACACATACCGCTTATCCTGATGGACCCGCATAATAGCATTAGTCAACTGCTCTTGCGATAAAGGAGCCTCTGTAAAATAAATTTCTTTTTTCTGCTGACCTGAAGTGACAAAAACCTTGCGCTCTTTGACATTAATGACATTTCCAAATTGAGCGGCGTAACCGATCTGTTCAATAGGATCAATGATCTGCGTAACGATCTTTCCATGCGAAACTTTTGTGTACTCTTTGAAAAGATCTTCTAAATATTTAGGAGGTATCCCGGCATAGAATGCAGTAACTTTAACGTCCTGATTTAAATTCTTGATAACAGCGATCGTCTGGGCGCTTAAAGAATGTTGTTTAGTGCGCGTGACGTCCCATTGCCAAGGAAGTAAATAAATAGAATAATTTATTGCAAACCAAAGACACACACCTAAGAGCGCAGAAATAAAAATAAAAACAGCTTCTTTAAATTGATGAGAATTCATGATCGCCACAATCTATTTTCAATGCTCAAACGGATTAAAAACAAACATATCAAAATCCCGCTCAAATAGTAGACGAGATCCGAAATTGTAATAATGCCAACGGCCAGATTTTGCAAATGACTTGCTGTGCCCAGAGCCCGCACCATGACTTCAATCGGGCCGGTCAAATATTTTAAGAAATTCGTCGAGAAATACAAAAGAAATAAAATCACATAGGATGTCATCGCAGCCAGAATTTGATTGCGTGTCCAACAGGATGTCAGCATCCCAACAGCCAAAAAAAACGCCCCCTCGAGCCAAACACCCAAATAACCAGTCAAAGTCGCCATCCGGTCAGGAGTGCCAAAATATTCGACGATGCCATAATACATAAAAGTCATGCCAATGAGGGTAGAAAAAAAAGTCAAAGCTCCCACATATTTGCCCAACACGATCGCGGTATTGGTCAGCGGCGCAGTCATCAAAAATTCCATGGTTCCGGTTGATTTTTCTTGAGAAAATATTCCCATAGTCAGCAAAGGAACCAAAAAAATAAACATAAACTCCATCACTTGAAAAACATCCGACAATGCCACTTCCCTGTTCTGATCAATAATCATATAGAAGAAAATATTGAAAATCGAAATCATCAAAATCAGGACAATATAAGCGATAGGAGATTTGAAATAAGCGGCTAATTCTTTTTTAGCAATAACGATGACTTTATTCATGGACATCACCTGTAGGACAGTGGCATTGGACAAAAAACTCTTCCAAACTTATACGCTTAGACGGGTCTTCTTGGTTTTTGCCAAGAATAACATCAAGATCATCATCGACAATGATCTGACCGGTCCTGATAATCATGACACGCTTGGCGATTTGTTCGATTTCGGACAAAATATGAGTACTTAAAATAACGGTGCGTTCATCTTTGAGACTCTTGATCAGTTTACGCACTTGAAGATTCTGGATTGGGTCAAGACCACTGGTTGGCTCGTCGAGAATAAGAATTTTGGGCTCATGAATGATAGCTTGAGCAATGCCCACGCGCTGTTTATAACCTTTCGATAAAGTCCCAATTGTTTGGTTCTTGACATTATTCAGCTGGCATTCTTCCAAAACTTTATCAACTTGAAAATTTAAACGATTGCTGAGAACATCCTTGATCTGTGCGGCAAATTTTAAATAGCCTTTGACCGTCATATTCATATACAATGGCGGGGTTTCCGGCAAATACCCAATCTGTCGACGAACCGATAAAGAATATTTAGTTATATCTTTCCCGTCGATTATAACTGACCCTGACGAAGCAGGAAGATAAGATGTCAAGATGCGCATCAAGGTTGTCTTGCCTGCGCCATTTTGCCCCAAAAACCCAACAATCTCTCCTTTTTTAATTTCAAAAGAAACATCCTTAAGCACGTGGCAAGAGCCAAAGTATTTTGTAATGTTTTTAGTTATGATCATACGAGAATTAGAAAGATTTTATATCTGGGTGAAATTTCTATTCGAAAAACTTTTAACATTTTGACAAGCAGAAGTATATAGAAATCTTAAGTCTTATACAAGAAGATGTTTTAACTCCCAATTTTGGTATCCCTCGCCCAACAGGAATTTGTTGGCTTTCTATGCAAAAAGATCCTAAAAAAACATCAAATTTGCACTCTTATTCTCGACGAGAGATACGAAGTCAAATAAGATGATTGTAGAGTCCCGATGAGAAAAACCTGCGCCCTTTCGGGAAAACAGGTTTTGATTTTTTAGAACAAATAGCCGGGATTAAAAGACGGTGATATATTTTAAGTTACAGCCTCCCAGCGTCCACCTTTATCGGGGCCAATACGGCGTAAACGTTTTTCTTGTTTTAATGAACGAATGATTTTTTCAACACCTTTAATACTTAACCCAATAGCTTGTGCCATCTGCTCTGTCGTGATTTCTGAATTCTCTCCTATAAGGCGAAGGATTTTCTCCCTACTCTTCTCCCTACTTTTCTCCCTACTTTTCTCCACAGTTTTCTTCCCGCTCTCTGGCAAACCTTCCCCTTCTTCCCACTTCGGGCGGTAGAAAATAACTTCAAATCCGGTTTTGAGCCGCCTAAAATCAACCCGGACGCCCGCGGTAGTGCATTCATCATGAATACGCTTAATCCCGCTTCCCCAGCGTTCAATGTCCTTGGATTTATACATCGTTTCTGCGATCAAAGGATTGCGCAAAATCGACTTCTCATCCCCGGTGAAAAAATCTTCTGGGTTAATCTCATCGGGAAAAAATCCCGGATTATAAATCTCAATTCTATCTTTAAAAATCGCCACCTCATTGCCTTTAGGATTTGTATAGTCCCGATGGCATAATGAATTTCCAACCGCCTCGCGGATGGCCTCAACCGGTATCTCAGGGATCTCCTTGCGTGGCCCCATTTTTATTTCTGCACGCCACTTGATGTGTTCAAAAACATAAACCTCAGACTGCTGACGTAAGCTAAAAAGATTGCCTTTGAAAGATTTGATATCCAAGAATGTCAATTTATCCGTCCCGGCAAAAATCGCCGCCTGAACTTCCATCGAATTATGATCACAAAAAAGAACTTCCGCCGCATGTGTCAATTGGCTCTTGGACAGAAGATCAAGTTTGCGCAGAGTGCTTTTGACGTCGACAAAATTAAAGTCAATCCGTTTTGCTGTCTTGGCCTTACGCATGTATTCCTTGACTACTTCCTCATTAACATCAGTCACCGTCTTTTCAGATATTTCTTTTTCCCAAAGTAATTTCTTCTTGTTCTGCATACGTACTTCGATCTCGTGAGCGCTCATGGCCTTGTCAGACTCACCAACGCGAATATACGCCCGGCCATACGCAAAATATGGACTGTTGCTCCCCTGCGCCTGAACAACAATGCAATCTTTGCCATCGATCCGTCGCACCTCAACCTTAGGATAAATTTTAGGCTCGGTATTATCGACTACCGCCTGCGTTACATCCTTAATCGTTGTCTTTCCAATAGTCAGACCTAAAACTTTACCATTATCATCAATACCAAAATACACCTCGCCCCGATTATGTTTATTGAGCATGGCCACAATAGAAACGACCCCTGCCTTAACCTCGGCGGTGGATTTCTTAAATTCGATTGTTTCGGATTCTTTAAACATCGATGAGGTATTCATGGTTGGGTTATTTTAATAGGCGAGTGCTATGGTTACAACAAATATTTCCAAAGGGGCCAATGTTTTAACTCCCAGTTATCAAAAAAACTTTAAACGCAATTTACATCATAGTATCAACCTAAGAATCCCCTAATGGAACCGGCCCGAGTTATTAAATCGGTTAGATGGACGCCAAGATTTCTTTTCTGAACATTCTCAATAATATCATCCGTGATTTCCAGATGTTTTTGATTAATCTTAAAATCATATTTCTTAACAACATCTT
>CAZNNZ010000042.1:12078-13446 GCA_964574575.1 uncultured Planctomycetales bacterium | reverse complement strand
GACTAGCGGTTTCACGAACAAAGATCCCTGTTTGCTCTTTAAGATGCCGACCCATCATGTTCTCATATTTAGAATTCGCTGAAAATGGACCGACCGAAGCACCCCAAATGATTAATTTCTTCTTTTTACTCTTAACGTAATCGTCGAGTCGTACATAATTGTCCAGCGTCCCATAATCCAATGAATAATTATCGCCTCCAACCGACAAAACAGCCTCTGCCTCATTGATAGCATTTAAAATGTCCCGATGCATCCAAGCATTAGAACTTGAATAAAATGTCTTATAAGATCTACCCAACACTTTGTTAAAAAACCGAAAATTTGTAAAATATAATGAATGAATGCGCTTATGTGTTATAGACGGATCAATCTCATACTTGATCTGATTATAAAAAGTAGCATCGTTATTAAAATTACCCGCGGCAACAAAAACAGGGTCTTGGTAATATTTCCGGATAATCTCCACAGTCCCACGCACAATGGCCTCACACCCACGATTTAAATACGGTCCGTTACCAGCTAAAATGAATAATGGTTTTTGCATAAAATTTGCTTTACTTAGACAAACCTAAGATTTTTTTAATTTTTCTTTTAACCCGCGTAATAATCCCCGCTGGCGCAGGATAAAGCGCATGATATTTCTTCACAATCGGCGCTAAAACATCCTTGAAAACCTCAAAATTATTTGCCGCGATCGCTTTTAAAAATGCCGTATGACTCTCGGCGGCCAACAAAATTCTGGTTTCTTGAATCTGCTTTTGGCGGTTATCTAAATGTTTATCATCTGCCTTTACTCTCTTTGTGGGACGCCATAATTTTTTTTGGTCCTTCAAATATAAACGATAGGCCAAGCCTTCCCGACGATGCCGCAATCCGCCCCCTTGCGATTCTGCAAGCTCATCAGGCGAAATTTGATCAATATAAATACGCCCACCAGATACAGCGTCGTTAATCAATTGCGCGATTACCTTGTTACGAACAACAACAACATTTGTGCCCTTGCTATCACCAACATATTGAGGCAACCACGCATCTCCAATGGCCACATCGGCAGTTTCGGCTAAGACATCATCACAATAATCACAGGGCTCATATTTAAAAAAGCCCTGTCCCCAATCATGACCATAAAATTCATCATTGGTCTTAAATTTTGTGACGACTCCGGCATCTTGCTTGCCGCTGACTTCAATCCCATAACGATTCGCACCTTGCCCATCAATCTTTTTACGAAAATTGATCGAAAGCAATTTATCCGGCGTGATCCCACATTGCCATGCAAACATTTGTGCAAAACGTTTGCTCTTTAAATGTCCGCAAACGATCCCGACACAGAACTTAACACGTTCCTTGATCACCGGGTCTTGTTTT
>CAZNNZ010000042.1:11804-12068 GCA_964574575.1 uncultured Planctomycetales bacterium | reverse complement strand
ATAGCGTACTTACCGGGGGTTTCACGAATAAAATTTAAAACTTGAGACATCTCAATAGGATAATATCTCGATTTTGCCCCAGCCCTGATTTGATCTACCGAAAGCGAAACGCCGTATAAAAACATCGGCGAATCGTTCTCTAAAGAGTCCCGTTCTTTAATATGGATGACGCCATCTATTAATTTGCGATTAAAGAGCTCGCACGCAATCCAAGAACCAAAACCACCAGAACTGCCCGAAGCCCTAAAGTCCCCTTCTAAAACA
>CAZNNZ010000042.1:0-11794 GCA_964574575.1 uncultured Planctomycetales bacterium | reverse complement strand
ACCACATCCCGCGAAAGTTTGCCAATAATATCCGATTTTGTCATGATGCATGCAATCCGCTTGATAAAGTTCACGGCCAAGCACGTCCTCATCAATAGACTTTTCTGAAAAAGGACAAACATCTAAAACTTTTACCTGCGAAGAAAAATCGTTATCAGGGTCATTTAGTTTTGCCTGCAAACAACCGCGCTCATCAAATTCAATCTTAATCGGAGAGCCTTTGGGATAAGAACACGCTCCACAACCAATACAATAACCCCCTTGGACAACTGTATTAAAAAGTTGTTTAATGTCCGTCGGTCCACTTGTCTTAACTTTTTGATTTTCGCTCATAACTTCTTTCTCTTAAATACACCCAATACAAAAGTCTTTTCAACCTTCGTAAATCCAAACAAAAATACCAGTAAAGCAAAAATTAAAGTTTGAATCGTCCCAAAAAACAACAAATTTATATAATTTGATAACAAATATCTAGATATCGCTAACCACGGGATGCCAACCGCTAACACCGTTATAAAAAAGGGAACCAAAATCACAAAAACATATTTTGCTAAAGAAATTTTTAAAACCCTCGTCACATAAAACGGCTGAATAAAGAATTTTGTCAACACCAGCGGAATTGCCGTCCCCAGTGCCACGCCGATAATTCCAAACTTTTTGACCAAGATGATGCTCAAAATCAAATTAAGCACTCCCTCGCCAATATTAGTATACGCAACAAATTTATGCTTTGAAATGCCATACAGCAACGGGAACACTGTGCTTTGAATCAAAGCAAATGTAATAGGAATGACAAGAATTACCAGAATCGTGTATGAAATAGAGTATTGCGGGCCAACCCAGCGGTAAATAAAATTCTTTCCGTACAAAAGTAGCATCAACCCAGCAAAAGCGGCAATATAAGTTACAATTTTTGTTATAAAAAGAAATTTTTCCTTGATTCCCTCGTGGTTATTTTTCCCTTCCTCCTGGCTAAAATAGGGGCTAAAAACGCCAACAATCTCACCAATAAACTGTATAAAGTATTCAATAAGACGGGAAGCTACTCTATACGGCGTAACAAAAGCGACATCAATAAATACGGTAATCACAAACGAATTAATCTGAAAGCGCAGCATGTCCGCAATCCGCCCGACAAAAGTATAAATACTGTAGCCAAATAACTGCTTTACTTTTGCTATTTTAAAATTAGTCACAGCAATGCTGACTCTCTTATCAACCCTGTACGACAAGAAAACCCGCACAAGATTCTCGGCGATATTGCATACTACTATAGCCCACGCCAGCGCAATCAACCCATAATGACATTTGACGAGCGCGATAGTCAAAACAACTTTAAGCACCGTAAAGACAATCCGTCGTGAACTGATTAAGTCATAGCGTAAATTAGCGGTCAAAACCCCTTCAAAGATCGAAGTCGGGAAAATAAACAAATTATTAAGGCATAAAATAAGCAATAATTTTCTAAATATATCAATCTGCGACGGATCCTTTAAAAAAGTAGGCGCAAAACCAATAATCAAAAAGATGGCCAACAAAGTTAAAATTGTTATGAAAATAAAAATATAAAAGGCTGTCGCCGTAATAAACTTAATCTCTTGATCAGCTTCTTTGCCGCCCCGACCAATAGCCTGCGAAATGAACCGACTGACCGCCGATGGTAACCCCAAATCCAGAACAGCCGCAAAACCCATAAACGATGCCACCAGAATCCAAATACCGAACAATGAATCACCAAAAGTATGGATCATCAGTGGCATCACATAAAAACCCGACAAAATCTGAGCCATCAGATTAAGCGTGTTTAAAAAAGCGCCTGTGACAAGTTTTTTTGATCGCATAGAAATTTTCTTTTAGTGTCTATTTATTCTGGTTTACGACTGCGTATCACCTTCGCCGGATTGCCGCCGACGATTGCATACTCCGGGACATCTTTGGTCACAACAGCGCCGGCGGCGATGATTGCGCCTTTCCCAACCGTAACACCCGGCAAGATAATCGCCCGCACGCCAATCCAGACATCATCACAAATTTTAACGGGCTGTTCATCTTTAAACCCCTGCTCAACCATCGGGACATCGAGCCGGTCAAATTTATGGTTCTGCGTCAAAATAACAACATCTGGCGCCATCATCACATTATTGCCAATGATAACTTTGCCGGACAAATAAGCATTAATGCCAATTCCCGAATTGTCGCCTATGGTGATATTTCTTCCCGAGTGAAAAAAAGCGCGTGACTCGACATTGACATTCTTTCCGCAAGACCCAAACAAAGAACGACAAAGCGCGCCACGCAAAGCCTTCCAAAGCTTTCCGCCAAACCAATACGACGGCGGCAGATATTGGGCTAGGCCGTAATAAAGAAATAAACAAATTAGACGGATAAATTTCACAGGTTTTTTAACTCCCCCTAACCCCCTCTTTATGGTTATAAATAACCACAAGAAAAAGAGGGGGAATATTCGTTACATCATCAAAACCGCAAGGCCTTTGTCTAAAAGCGTTTGGTTAAGATATTGACCTTCTTGCGCAATAAGAGCGCTGTCTTGTCCTTTTGGGCCGGTAAAAACATCGACGACAAAACGGCCGTATTTTTCTTCCTTATATGTTTTGATCACGACCTGCGGGTTGCGGTCGATCAACTCTTGGACAAAAATCTTTGCCCTGCGCCCCAAAGCATTAGAAATCTCCGGCGCGTCAATGCCGCGCAGGCGCATCTTTTTTGTAATATATGTTCTAAACCCAAGGTTGACCCGCATAATCATCGTATCGCCGTCAATAACGCGTTTGACCAGCGCCTCATAGGTATAGAGCCGCTGTGTCTGATAGGGCGAAATACGCACAGTGTAATCTTCGCCGACTTTAACCGCACGAATCAGCCGCCCAGAACGCAAACTTTTGGTCTTTGCGGCACGAACATCGCGCTCGACACTAAAACCTGCATCGACGAGCATACGGCCGTCTTTGACGTGTTTATCGTCAGGTTCGAGAATGTGATAATGATAGAGCATTCCCCGCTCATATGCAATCTTATCCCCCGTCGATTGATCTGTTAACACCAACGTTTTACGTTGTGCCGGAATATAAGCCCGTAAATCTTTGGTGTTTATCTTTTCGCGTACGGCTTTTTGTTCCAAACGCCTGCGTTCAAGAGGATCGTCAATCCTAATCAAATACTGATAATGCGACCAGCTCAAATTAGTCCGCGGAAGCGTTGGATAAAGCCGATAAAACTTGATCACATTATAAAAGAAAGTGTCGGGCCGTTTAAACTTTTCGACGAGCTTGGCGATAACCACCCCATTGTACAAAGCGCCCGGCTTATTAAGCGGCAGGGTCTCGACAATCACGCGGCCGACATTCCATGAGGTACGCAAAACCTCGGCCTTATACGCATCGTGAATACGTGCGGTGCCATACTCAATCTGTTGGGCGACAGCGTCGAGGAGTTTTTGATAATCAGCGTCTGTGATGAGCTCTTGGGACATATCAAAGAACAAGGTAAAAGTTTTATTGGTTGCTACTAAGCTATGCCATAGTAGAAAAATAAATAAGCTAGACGGATAAGTGGCATATGATTAACTAACCTCCCAATAGCCACCATAATCAGGTCCAATACGTTTTATATATCCGGCATCTTTTAATTTTGCAAAATATTTTTGTACTGCGGAAGGATTAATGCCTAATTCTTCCACTAATTGTTTTCTTGATATCTGCGGTCTTAACTTTAATATCTCAAGAATCTTTCTTTGCTTTTCGCTTAATAACAACTTTCCACCCTGACCACCTGTCTGACCACCTGTCTGACCACTAGATATCCCCTCACCCTCTTCCCATTTAGGCCTGTAGAAAGAAACAACAAATCCCGTCTTGACACGCTTAAATTCAACTTTAATCCCAGCCGCCACGCACTCATCATAAATTCTTTTAAGTCCACTGGCCCATTTTTCAATATCTGCAGACATATACATCGTCTCAGCGATTAATGGATTGCGCAATATAGAATAACCACCACCCTTGATAAAATCTTCTGGATTTAGCTCATCAGGGAAAGTGCCGGGATTGTAAACATCAATTCTATCCTTAAAAATAGCGACTTCATTGCCTTTTGGATTTGTGTAATCTCTATGACAATGCAGTGCTTGCGATCAATTTGTTTAACCTCAACCTTTGGAAAAACTTTCGGTTCGGTATTGTCAACCACAGCCTGTGTGACATCCTTAATCGTCATCTTTCCAATAGTCAAACCCAAAACTTTTGCGTTATCATCAATACCAAAATACACCTCTGCCCGATTATGCTTATTGAGCATAGCTACAATCGAAACAACCGCGGCCTTAAGCTCGGCGGTAGATTTTTTAAATTCGATTGTTTCAGATTCCTTGATATTGTCAAAACTCTTTATAACACTCATCCTTTTCTCCCTTATTGGGGTAATTTACAATAGGGGCAGTCGGGGGACTGTTAATCATCTTAAAGAATCACACGGCTGTTATTTCATTGAGCGTCTGTGATGAGCTCTTGGGGAATGTCAAAGAACAGAACAATATTTTGTTAGCAAACTACTTACCTCGCATAATCGTCTTCGAGCCGCTCGATATCATCCTCACCAAAATACTCGCCGGTCTGGATTTCGATAAAAATAAGATCGCCCTGCCCACAATTGGCAATGCGATGAATTGCACGACGAGGAATATCGATATACTGCCCAGCGCTAAGTTCAATCTCCTTGCCATCGAGTGTTACCAAAGCTTTGCCCTTATGAATAAACCAATGCTCTTCGCGTTTTTGATGCCGCTGAAGACTTAAGCGGCCGCCGGGCTTGACAGTAATTTCTTTGACTTTATGGTCATCATCATTTAAGAGAACCTCGTATTTTCCCCACGGCCTTTCGCCGACGGAGACTAAATATTCTCTTTGGTATTCAGGATTTTGGTTAGACTCGGTCATATACAAATTTGGGTAGAGCAAAAGTCCGACGGTTAAGGACTGTGCCAATAATGTTAAAATTATTTTCCTTTAAAGGAGCAATCGCCGCGGCTATAGCTGGACGACGAGTTTTTCCCTCGGAAACAACAATAATAACGCCGTCTGCAAACTGACCCATTGAAACAGCGTCACGATAATGCCGCAAATCCGCGCAATCGATTAAAACCACATCAAATGTATTTCTGGCCTCGTCAATAATATCGGCCATCTTAGGCGAATCAAGCAAACTCTCTGGATCAATCGCCAAATCCCCGGCGGGAACCATCCAAAGGTTTGGCGCAATTTCAGAACATGTCTGTGAAAGAACAATCTTGCGAGCCAATACTTCAATAAGCCCGGGGGCAACAGCAACAGAAAAATTGTTATGGATGTTAGGCTGATGATAATGCGCGTCAATAACCAGCACACGCTTTTTGAAATCCTTAGCCAGAGAGATTGCCAAATTTGAAACAACCGTCGAAGTTCCCTCTGCAACATCAGGCGCCGTAAAAAGAAAAACTTTCATCTTTTTTTGGGTAACAAAAAAACGGATCTGACAGGCAAGCTCATGATAAGCGCCGATGTACGCCGGCGAAGCGACATTTTTGTCATTTAGAATTCTTTTCTTTTTGCTAAACTGACGGGGAATGGCGGCCAACAGAGGTGTTTGCAAAATCGTGTTTAAATCCAAGGGCGAACGCACCGTCGAGTCTAAGTATTCAAAAATAAAAGCCAAAACGACACCTAAAACAATACTCAAAAATGCCGCGAGCGCAAAAATAAGTTTTTTGGAACGACCTTGAGGCTTAGTCGGGATGGCCGCTTGACTGATAATTTTGACCGTCGCCGGGCCAATGGCTTCAATATTATCCAGCGGCTCACCGTTTAAGGTTTTTGTCATTTTTTCAAGATGCCCTTTTAGCAGAGTTACCGTCGGATGAAGCTCGCCGTATTTGGTCGCACTCTCAGCTAACTGCTGTTCAAGATCAAAAATAACATAAGAACGACTGACAACGTTAGCCAGTGTTGCGGCAACAATCGGATCAAAATCCTCGACGGAAATCATCAAAATATTTGTACTGCGCAAAGGCTCGACCCTTAGCCTGCTCTGTAAAGAATCAACCGCCCGACGAAAAAAAATATAATCCTGCTGCTCAGTGGGAAGTGTTTTTAACCTTTCGCTAAAGGCTTTAGATTCGGCGGCAATCATCTTTTGACGCAAAGCCGAGGCATAAAGTTTTTCGTTATCCAGCGGCCGCTTGTCTAAGTGAACGGCCTTAACTGCACGCTCAACAATAGGCATGGACTTGACGATTTCACTTTGAGTAATAGCCGCTTCGTTCTGGCCATAGCCGGCAAGGTCGCGAGAATAGGGGGCTTGAGTTTCTTTTATCGACGAGACCAACATTTTAACACTGGCCACATACATTGGAGTTTGCAACTGCAAACCAAAATAGACGCAAGTTGTAACCACCAAAATACTGACGGTAACAATCCACTTATGTCTAAAAATAACGCGCCAATAATCGCGCAATGTTAATTGAGTATACGAACGGGGGGAATATTCATCCATATTTTGTTCCTCTTAAGGTTAAAAAATGCCCTCGGATGTCACAATGATGTCTCCGTTTTCAATGGGCAAATCCGCTTGCGAATCACCATCCATGACGGCTTTAATGTTGATCTTAATACTTTCGTAACCCGTAGCCTCTTTACGGGCACGCAGAACCTTGACACGGCTCGACGAGCCAAAACGTGTAAAACCACCCGCCATCGAGATAGCACGTAAAACCGTTGTTTTTTCGAGCAAATCGTATTCACCGGGTCGAATGACTGCGCCGTAAACAAAAAACTTTCGGCTATGCGATTCTAAAAGTGACACCATGACCGACGGAAATTTTAAATAGCCATCGGCGAGGCGTTTTTCGATAACCTCGCGTATCTCGTTGGCCGTAAAACCCGCGACAGAAACTTGCCCAATATAAGGCGCAGTAATAGTCCCGTCTGGCGAAACAGTTGCACGCGTCGCGATTTTGTCGGGCTCAATAATTTCGATGCCCAAAATATCCGCTGGCCCGACGGTATAACCCGAAGAGACAACCGGATTGACCGCGGCAACCGGTGTTTCTTGTGCGACAGCCAGCGTGACACAGGCTAAAATTAAAAACACAACCATCAAAAGAAATCTTTTCATTTTATTTCCTTTCCTATCTGTCTTTATTTTGCGCCGATACCAAAAAGCACGACTGGAACTGTTTTAAGCAAAATTTTTAAGTCCAGCATCAAAGACCAGTTATCAATATACTCCAAATCAAGCCTCGCCCATTCATTAAAATCAGTAATTTTGTTGCGTCCGCCTACCTGCCAGAGACACGTAATCCCCGGGCGCATACTCAGTCGACGCCTTTGCCAGTGGTCGTACTGCTCAACTTCCTTAGGGATTGGAGGTCGAGGCCCTACTAAACTCATTTCCCCCTTAAACACATTTAACAACTGGGGCAATTCGTCTAAACTGGTTTTGCGCAAAAACTGTCCAATCGGCGTAATGCGCGGGTCTTTGGCCATTTTAAACGTCGGCCCCTTCATTTCATTGTGCTTAAGCAGCTCTTCAAGTTTAGCCTCGGCGTCAATAACCATTGTCCGAAATTTATACAATTCAAAAACCCGACCGTTAATTGAACAACGTTTTTGTTTAAAGAAAACCGGCCCCGGCGAAGTCCATTTGACCAATGCGGAAATTGTAAAAAACAGCGGGGCTAAGACAATCATTCCGATTCCAGCGGCCACAAAATCAAAAAGCCTTTTAACAAAAAGCTGGCCAACCTTATCAGGCGTTGACTCAAAAGAAATCATCGGAATCCCCATAAAATTTTCATCGCGAGCAATAGTAAACTTTGTCTTAAAAAGGTCCACCGCAATGCTCACCGTAACCCCGAGTGTTTCACAATAAAGCACAGCTTCCTCTATGTAAGACAACCATCCCCGAGGCACAACAAAAATAACCCGGTCAATTGGATTAGAACGCAAAAGATTGGGCAATTCGGACAGTCCGCCTAAAACCAAATGCCCAGAGACCAAACGATTATGCATAGAAACATCATCATCAATAAGCCCGACGATTCGCAAACCCAATTCTTGATGGGCATCAATTTCAGCAATCAACTGACAGGCGCGCTGACTTGTTCCTACAATAAGGATATTGCGAAAATTAAAACCTTCTCGACGTAAACGGCGAAAAACGCCAATCGTTACAATCTTTACAAGAGTCAATAAAACCGCAGCCAAAATAAACGAATAGGCCATTAAAAAACGACTAAGATACGTCAATTTACAAAGATACGAAATATTTCCAAAGATAATAAACCCGACTAAGCCAGCAGTAAGGATAATCCCCAAAACCTTCCCAAACGATTTCATCCGAAATGATTCATACATACCCAAGTACAACAAAAGACAGGCCCATATCAGCACAAAAATCGGCAGAAGCCACAAATAATACACCGGCGGATAAAGCATTTCAGAATGATTAACAACCAAATAGACAATGACGGCACTAATCGCAACAATAATGCAATCAATGACCATCATCATCCGTGCAAAAAATTGTGAGTGTTTTTTTAACATATGCCTTTTCTTTCAAACCAAATTAGATTTTTATTTCAAACTGTACTCCAACAAAATTGCGGTCATACGAACGAATTTCCTGATTAGAACGAGTTCTCGCAAAATTGTAATTTAACCCAACACTCGATTGCGGGGAAGTGGCATAATTAATGCCCACGCCAGCGCCTAAAAGCTCATCATGAATTCCGCTGTTTTGATAATCACCTTCGCCATAAAATCCTGCAGCTCTTACAAAAACCCGGCTGGTTACTTCACGCGCCAGAGTTGCACTAACTTGATACGAATCAAAAAGATCTTTCGAATACGCATAAGAGCTTAATCCTCGACGGTATTTTAAAGCGGCATTCGTCGTTTCATTGATGTCATTAATTAAACTCACCTCGTAACGCGCCTGCTGAGAAGTGCCACCCGTATCTTCATTAGCAAAATCCTCGCCAATTTTACAACCCCACTCCAACTGTTTTGTAAAACTATGCCCAAAATCAGCAATAATGGTGTGCCCAGAAACTTGGGATCCTGACTCAAAATCACGCATCGTAAATCCATACCCAATCCCCACGCGATTAGATTCATCTAACGCATATTGCAAGCGAGGATGAAATTGGTTAAACACCGAATTGTCCAAGTCGGATCGTGAATACACCGTGACATCATTAATATATTCAAGTTCAAAGAGCATATGACTATTAAGATCAAAGCCATACTTTGCATTCAGATTATTATCGTCCGTACGATAGCGTCCACTGGTGCGCCCAAAAGCATCTGCAAAACTCTGCGGGTCCTCAGCGCGATTATAATGGTCGGTGATATTCAAACGCATTCGGCTTGAAAGTTCATATCTATCCGTCGCACGAAAATTAATTTCGGTATTATCAAAAGAACCATTATCAAGATAAAAGTTACGAGCTGCATCCGCCTGCAGCAAAAAACTATTGCGGTCTGTTTCTCTTTTAAAATCAAGCCCCAACAAAACACTTTGAACCATGTCAGAAACTACATTCCGATGCGCAAGCGTAACGTTATCGTTGTAGCTAGTTTCCAGCCGCCCTCGCAAAACAAGATTTTTGTTTTCGGCGTCAGCTTTCACAACCCACATAAACCAAACCGTTAGCAAAACAATACCTATTCGTCTCACAAAACCTCGCTTGACGGTAAAGTGCACCGTTTATCACATTGAGCTTTATCTTTAACTTATTTTCGGGATATGAAAGAAGACGTTCTCAAACAGAGCAAAGTATATACCGAAATTTTACCATCGGCAAGGGCAGCTAAATTTATGCCCTTAATCATCCCAACTGCGAAAAGGCTGATATCCGCTACGATCCGTCTCGAGGGTGACAAATTTACTAAGAATCCCGCCTTCTTCCAAAAAGCGAGAAACCCGCGTATACATCGACCCCGTCGTGTCCCACGAGCGCCGAGGCGAGGTGTCGATTTGCGGCCGCAAAAGATAGAGATTATTCTTTGCCCGTGTGGCCGCTACATAAAAAAGCCGGCGCTCTTCCTCAATTGCAGCATCACTGCTAATCGACTGATACGACGGCAAATACCCTTCCGCCAGATAAATAAGAAAAACGGTATGCCATTCCAAACCCTTGGCCGAATGGATCGTCGAAAGAATCAAGTCATTTTCGCCATGCGTCTTAATCCCCTTGTCCACCAAACTTTTTTCCGGAGGCTCTAGGGCCATATCCGTCAAAAACTCCTCTAAGGTCAAATAACGCTCGGCGATATTTTCTAAAGAACCCAAATCATTAAGCCGTTTTTCATAATCATCATAATGATCCATCAGAAGCGGCGTATAAAAATCAAGCAAGGTTTTAAGAATTTTTGACGGGCGCTCGACCGTCCAATCAATATCATTTAAAATTTTAAACAATTGCCTAAGCTCGGGCTTCTTTTGAAAAATCTTCTCGTCAATCGCCAGCCCTTTACGCTGCCGCACGATCTCTTCAATAATTTGCAGTGCCGTTTTTTCGCCAACACCTTTTACAAGCATCAAGACCCTCTGCCAAGCAACTTCACTCAAAGGGTTATAAACAATTTGCAAACATGAAAGAACATCCTTAATATGCGCAGCTTCAATAAATTTTTGGCCGCCGTATTTAACAAAAGGGATTCCCGACGAGGCCAATTCAACTTCTAAGTCATTGGAATGCCAGCCGGAACGAAACAAAATTGCAATCTCACCTAAAGCGACGCCTTCGCGGCGCAAATCCAAAATCTTTTTGACAATATAACGCGACTGGCTGTTTTCATTATAAACATCGACATAAACCGGCAATGTTTCTCCGCCGTTACGGGTAAAAAGCGCTTTATCGAATTTTTCCTCGGCAGCGCTAATCACTTCATTGGTCAAATCCAAAATCGGCTGGGTTGAACGATAATTCTCCTCAAGCGTAATAATTTTTGTCCCCGAAAAAATACGCGGAAAATCAATGATGTTTTTAAAATGCGCACCGCGAAAAGAATAAATGCTCTGACTATCGTCTCCAACGACCATCACATTATTATGTGAAACCGCCAACAGCCGCACAATCTGCGCTTGCATTTTATTGGTGTCCTGATATTCATCGACCATGATGTACTGATAATATTGCGAAAGATGTTCCCGAATTGCCTGTTGCTCCTCAAGCAGCTTTTTTAAATACACCAAAAGATCGTCGTAATCCAAAAGAGCCAAACTGTGTTTGTAACGGATATACTCCTGCCCAATGTGTTCAATCACCGCCGACCATTCTCCAAACTGCGGATACTCCTCACAGACAACCTCGTCGACCGAAAGGCCTTTATTGATACTTTTAGAAATCATAGAAAGCAGCGTATTTTTTTTGGGAAAGCGTTTATCCAATTTTGCGCCTAGCTGAGTACGGACCAAATTAACCGCACTCTCCGCGTCATCTTGGTCAAGGATCGAAAAAAATCGCGGCAAATTGACATGCTCGGCATAACGCCTAAGGATAGAATTGGCAAAGGAATGGAATGTTCCGCCCGAGACTTGCTGACAGCGCTCATCCAAAAGGCTTGCGGCACGTTTGAGCATTTCCCGCGAAGAGCGGCGGGTAAAAGTCAAAAGCAAAATCCGCTCGGGAGCGATGCCCTGCTCAACTAAATGTGCGGTACGAAAAACCAAAACCCGTGTCTTTCCGCTTCCAGCACCGGCAATGACCAAATACGGTCCATCCGTCGAGAGCACTGCC
>CAZNNZ010000041.1:0-13719 GCA_964574575.1 uncultured Planctomycetales bacterium | reverse complement strand
ACGTTTCCGCTGCCTATAGCGAATGGGAAATTGCTATTTGGCAAAACAATGAAACGAATAAAGTAGTTAATGCCGTCGATACAAAAGATTTAAAAGAGGGTGGGTTACTTCAATTTAAAAATCTCGACTTAACATTTTCCATAAAGAATTATTACAAAAATGCGCAAGCTTTTTCGGCGCCCTTTGCGGGCATTAAGGAAAAATATCTTAATGCGTCAAATCTTAATGTTCTGCAATCACAATCTCTAGAAAAGGAACCTGAAAAAAATACACCGGGAATTATTTTGCAACTTTTAACAGCAACTGATAAACCGCTGGTCCTTTTGTATGGTCAAGACGAGCAACCTACGAAATTGTCTGTCAGCGGAAAGGAATTTTATGTTAGCTTGCGTTTCAAACGCTTTCCTTTACCGATTACCGTTAAACTTGTCGATTTTATGATGGATAAACATCCCGGGACCGAAATGGCGCGCAGTTATAAAAGTAAAGTCGAAATACAGCATGACAATGTTAAACGTGAAACGTTGATTTCCATGAATGAACCATTGCGTTTTAAGGAATACACGTTTTATCAATCTTCCTATCACATTGATTCTCTGGGGCGTAAATTTTCAACCTTTGCGGTTGTCAAAAATGCAGGACGCTTGCTGCCGTATATAGCAACTTTTGTAACCTTTTTTGGTTTAGCGCTGCATTTTCTTTTAGCGGCGTTTAATTTTCAACGGACAAGAAAATGAAATCGATAAAAAAATTATTATTTATCATTCTTTTGGTTTTTGTGGTCGAACCTTTGAGTTTTGCCGCAAATAATAAAACGATTTCTCATCCTCAAGACTTGCAGTTATTCGGTCGCATTGCAATTCAAGAAGAAGGACGTATTAAACCGCTGGATACGTATGCCCAAACGGTTTTGTTGCAACTTTCTGGGAAACGAACTTTTGATAAAAAACCGGCAATCAATTGGCTGGCAAATTTATTGTTTTGCCCCACAGAAACAATAGATGACAAAGTTTTTCTTATCAATAGCCCAGAAATCCCAATGGCTTTAGGTTTACAACTTGATAGCCACCGCCGATATAGTTTTTCTCAACTTGAGCTAAGCTTAGATAATTTTCGTCAACTGGCTATTGCGGCCGATGGGATTGACCAAAAAGAGCGCAGTATTGTCGAGGCAGAGATTTTACGTGTTTACAATAATGTGAGCCTGTATTTAAAAATTCGCAGCGCTTTTTCTTTTACTGCGGCGCATTCTGACTTTACACTCGAAAGTCCATCTGCAAAAACATTGCTCGATCTTCCAACGGCAAAAAATAATTTTAGTTTCTTGGATATTGCGCTTAAAGCAGATGCTCTTAATGCGCAAACAAAAGATTTAGAAAAAAAGAAGTCTGACGCTTGGACCAGTGAAGAAAAAGATTTTATGCGCCTTTTGCGCAATCTTTACGAATGGTCGCAAAACGTCTCCGAGGAAGGGATGGCTATTTTTCCATCACTCAATTCCCATGATGAAACATGGCAAAGTGCTTGGGAGATGATTAAGCATAATTTTTCAGATACCCAGACCCGAAAGGAATTAGGATTTGTTCAAGAGATGGCAAACGCGTATGTCAAAGGCAATCAGCTTGAATTTAATTTGGCGGCAAAAGCATTTAACTTGAACATTTTTCAACACATCGCAGATTCACAAAAGAATGTTTATGGCAAAATCCCGTATGAAACTTTTTACAATCAAAGCCGTTTATTTTCTTTTGCTTGGATTTTTTATTTGTTCGCATTTTTTGCGTTTCTTTTTTCGCTCATTTGGCCTAAGCCGCTGTTGCATACATTTGGTTTTGCACTGCTTGGCTTGGGGTTTATCCCGCATTTATTGGCCCTTAGCCTGCGTATGTTTATCATGTCGCGCCCGCCGGTAACCAATCTTTATGAAACTTTTATCTTTGTTGGCGTTGTCAGTGTTTTATTAAGTTTGCTGACCGAACTTTTTAACAAAAAATGGCTGGGCATTGTCGTCGGCAGTATCAGCGGATTTGTTTTTTTGGCCATTGCTGACAAATTCAGCGCGGATGGCGATACTTTAAAAATGCTGGTTGCTGTTTTAGATTCCAATTTTTGGCTGACCACGCATGTTTTGTCAATTACCATTGGATACTCAGGCTGTTGTGTCGCCGGAATTATGGGCCATGTTTATATTTTGCAAGCACTGATGCGGCCAAAAGATAAAGAACTGCATAACGCTACGTATCGGTATATCATCGGAATTCTAGGTTTTGGGTTAACGATGGCATTCTTAGGAACAATGTTAGGCGGAATTTGGGCGGATCAATCGTGGGGAAGGTTTTGGGGCTGGGACCCCAAAGAAAATGGAGCACTGTTAATTGTGCTTTGGACGGCGATTGTTTTGCATGCTAAGGCCGGACGAATGATTCATTCTTTGGGTGTTGCCCTTGGTGCGGCATTAGGTCTCATTGTTGTCCTGTGGGCGTGGTTTGGCGTCAATCTTTTGAGTATCGGTTTGCATTCCTATGGCTTTACGTCTGGAATTGCGACTAATCTTGTCGTTTATGTTGCGTTTGAAATTTTATTTCTTAGCGTCAGTGTTATTGTCCTAGGTAAAAAAGGGATTGCTGTTTAAATTTTAAATCGTTATTTTTTAACCTTTGCTTCGACACTTTTCTTTAAATGATTCATCGCTTTGACGACAATAAACATAGAGAAAGCGACGACGATAAAATTGATGATTTTATTAATAAATAACCCATACTTGATCGTAACGGCAGGCGCTGTCCCGACGGCTGTTTTAAGAATGATTTCAAGATTTGCAAAGTCAACTCCGCCGATAATAAAGCCCAAAGGCGGCATAAAAACATCGTTGACCAGCGAATTGACAACCCCACCGAACGCCGCACCAATCACAAGACCCACAGCCATGTCGACCGCATTGCCTTTGACAGCAAATTCCTGAAATTCTTTTATAATTGACATATTGCCTCCTTTAATAGATGAACATTTTTGTCTATATTAACATGATGTGAAAATTTTACAATTTTTGCCTCGCCTAAGGTTATAATGCGCTGTATGAAAATATTATCCGTCACAAAAGCCAAACGTATTGTCCTTCAAAAATCCGTCCCTGCAAGAATCCATGTTTTATCTCTTGCACGTTGCTGCGGAAAAATACTCGCTGAGAATATTACTGCCGACCGTGACCAACCGTCCGCTAATAAAAGTGCAATGGATGGGATTGCGATTTCCTTTAAAGCGTGGCGAAAGGGAAGACTTCAATTTTTAATTAGAGGTGTGCAGAAGGCTGGAATCGCCCCCAAAGTTTTGCTTAAACCAGAACATTGTTTTGAAATAATGACCGGGGCAGTTATACCTAAGAATTGCGACTGTGTTGTCCCTATTGAAGATGTCAAAATTGCAAACGGCTCTGCGACAGTCAAATCGCAAGTACAACTTACCCAGTGGCAATTTATCCGTCGACAAGCCAGTGAATACAAAAAAAATAAATTACTTTTAACCGACAGCACAAAAATAAACAGCACGCACATTGCCCTTGCCGCTTCTGTTGGAAAAACTTTTCTTAAGGTTTTTTCACCCAAAATTGCTATTGTTGGCACTGGTGATGAATTAGTTGCTATCGAAAAAAATCCGCAACCGTATCAAGCCCGTCGATCTAATGCGTATGCTCTAGAAGCGTTACTCACTTCGCATGGATTTGTGGACGTTAAAAAGTTCCATTTAAAAGATAATCTTGCCCAAATAAAAAAGCATTTATACCGGGTTATTCGTGATTTTGACGTCGTGATATTAAGCGGCGGAGTGTCGATGGGAAAATTCGATTTTATTCCCCAAGCTTTAAATGAATTAAAAATAAAAACTTTATTTCATAAAGTCAGCCAAAAGCCGGGCAAACCACTGCTTTTTGCCAAAACTTCTGACAACAAAACTGTTTTTGGTCTGCCGGGTAATCCGGTTTCGACCTTGGTTTGTGGGGTTTATTATATTTTGCCGTTTCTCTATAAAAAATGTGGCGCGCAAAATAAAACTCGTTGTGTCAAACTTGCTCTCCCAATCCACAAAAATCCAAATTTAACTTTATTTGTACCCGTAACCCTTAACGCTGACGGATTCGCATTGCCAGTTAACTTAAGCAGTTCCGGCAATTATAATGCGTTAAGCGCTTCTGACGGTTTTATTGAAATTCCGCAGGGCAAAGGAAGTTTTAAAAAGGGAAGCGAGGCAAAGTTTTTTTCGTGGTAAAAGTGCGTCCTAAAGTTTTTGGCCTTGTCTTAACCGGCGGCAAAAGCACGAGAATGAAAAAGAACAAAGCCGCCTTAAAATTTCATAATAAGCCGCAAGCACTGCATGCTTTTGAACTTCTTCTGCCGTTGTGCGAAAAAGTTTTTGTCTCCAGCCGCAAAGGGCAAAAGTTACCAGTTGCCCAGAGCAAACTTCCACATATTTATGATTTAAAAAAGTTAAGCGGTCGAGGCCCTTTGTCGGGCATTCTTTCGGCGATGGCAAAATACCCTAAAGCCGCGTGGCTAGTCTTAGCTTGTGACTTGCCATTTGTGGACGATAAAACGCTAAAGCATTTATTGGGTTACCGTGACAGTGCCAAAATCGCCACAGCTTACAAAAGCCGCTTTAATGATTTACCTGAGCCTTTGTGCGCAATTTATGAACCAGCCGCACAAAAGCGTTTATTGACTTTTTTTAACAAAGGCATTGTGTGCCCACGCAAAATTTTAATCAACTCCAAACCACGTTTGTTAAAATTAAAAAACAAAAACGCTTTGGACAATGTCAATACGCCAGAGGAGTATCGCAAGGCGTTAAGTTTTTTAAAATCTTAAATGGAGTTTCCTTATGCCAAACAATGTGCAAAAATCAAAAAGTCCTTACGAAATTTTGTTGTCAGAAGTTCGCAATACCTTGATCGCCGGGCAAACGCGTATTGAAGAAGAAAAAGTGCGCACCTACTGGCAGACGGGCGTGTATATTAACAAGCATATTTTAAAATATTCCACCCGTGCGCAGTACGGCAGTGAAGTTATTAGTCGTTTGGGTAATGACCTTAAATTGCATAGTTCAACACTACATTCGTGTGTGCGCTTTGCTAAAACTTACCCTAAATTCCCAATTGTTCACGGCCGTGAACAATTCAAATGGTCGCATTTTCGTGAATTAATTACAATTCCCGACGAGAAACAACGCCGGCGTTTAGAAGAGGAGATTAAACGCAATGCGTGGACCAGCGATGAGCTTATTGCCCGCATTCACGCCCAAAGGCCACAGACTGATGTAAATATTTCTAAACCTGCCCTTAACAATGCCCCAAAAGAAAAGCTTTTAACACCTTTGTGCGGCAAACTTTTTACTTACAAAATTGTTGAACGTCCCAACGTAAATAACCCTCAAGAGAAAAGCTTGATGTTAGATTTGGGGTTTGGGATTTTTCGCAATCTCGACAGCCGCGTTATTTCGCAGTTTAAGAACGGCAACATTGTTTGTTCAAAACCCAAAGAAGATGCCTATAAGTTTACGACGAACGCTAACGCAACCGAAAAAGATCTTTATACGTATGAGGCGATTGTTGAAAAGATTATCGACGGTGACACTTTTAAAGTGCGCATTGATTTGGGCTTTGACACGTGGAAAGACGAAACTTTGCGTCTGCGGGGAATCGATTGCCCGGAAATAGACACCCCCGAAGGGCAAGCCGCCAAGACTTTTGTGCAGTCTTATATTAAGCAAGCTGACCGCATTCTTGTGCAGAGCAGCCGCGACGACAAATACGGCCGCTACTTGGCGGATGTCTTTGTTCCCCCGCTTGAGGCGAACATTTATTTAAATAATTTATTGTTACAAAATGGTCATGCTGTGAGAATGTAGAAGGTAATGCCTATGCCCAAAACCATTCACATCCAGTACTTCGCGATTTTAAGAGAACAGAGGGGCGTTAGCGACGAAACTTTGACGACTAACCTCAAAACTGCGCAGGAACTTTATGCAATGCTTAGTTCACTCCATGATTTTAGCTTATCAACGGATATCGTTCGCGTCGCAATCAACAATGAATTTTGCCCTTGGGAAACGCTCCTAAAGTCTGGTGACCACATTGTTTTTATCCCACCGGTTGCCGGCGGTTAATCGATAACAAACCGTTGCGGGCATAAAAACTTTTTGCTATACTCGGTTTTCCTAAAACAAAGTTGGAGAAAAATGTGAATACAAAAATTGCCGTTATCGGCATCAATCATAAACGCGCTCCTATAGAAATCCGCGAACGCTTTTCTCTGTCGCAAACCGAGCAAAAACTGCTTTTAAGTGAGCTAAAAAATCGGCTGGATGTCATTGAAGCATTTGTGCTTTCGACGTGTAACCGTGTTGAAATTTATGCCAATCTTCTCAATGAGTCGCAAGACCCTTACTTTTTGCTTGAAATTATCTGCCAAATTAAAAAAGTTCCTTTTGTCCAAAACTTTCGTGAATATTTTTATTGTCATGTCCACAGGGATGCCGCACGCCATTTGTTGCGCGTAACCTCGGGGCTGGATTCTTTAATTGTTGGCGAACGTCAAATTTTAGGGCAAGTTAAAGATGCGGTTGCGCAGGCTGTAGAACTTTCTGTTTTACAACAAAAATTTAATATCCTTACAAATTTGGCTATTCGCACCGGCAAAAAAGCCCAAACCGATACCGATATCAGTTTAGGAGGTTCTTCCGTCGGGTGGGCGGCAGTTGCACAAGCTGAAAAAGTTTTAGGCACATTAAAAGATAAAACTGTTTTGGTCATTGGCGCCGGAAAAATGAGTCAACTGGCTTTACAACAAATGAGTGCCAAAGGACTACAAAAACTTTATTTGATCAACCGCACCCACGAAAAAGCCGTGCCATTGGCAGAGAATTTTAATGCCCAATTAGTTTCTCTTTATGATTTGAAGGATGTTTTAACTAAGGTCGATGTTTGCATCGCTGCAGTCAGCGCACCACATTATATTATTGAAAAAGATTTTGTCGAAAATCTGATGCACGCTCGTGATAAGCGCCCGTTGGTTCTTATTGATATCGCAGTTCCCAGAAATGTAGATCCTCAAAGTGCTCTTGTTAAAGGAATTCATTTGTATACGGTTGATGACCTTAAAGACGTAATTACGCAAACGCTGGCCAAACGCCAAGCGTCAATTGAAGCTGTCGAATCTATTGTTGAATCAAAACTTGCTGATTTTTATGAAAAGATTCAAAAAATTAATAATCTCAGCGACGCGGTAAGGAAAACCACGTGATGCCTTTTTTAGTGCTGGCCAGTTTTGCTTTTTTGGTTAATGTTCCGCTAGGGTATATTCGGGAGAATACAAAAAAGTTTTCTTTGGCCTGGTTTTTTTGGATTCATGCATCAATTCCATTTATTATCTTTTTGCGTCTTAAATTAAATATTTCGCCGTGGTTTATTCCGATTTCGATTTTTGCGGCTATTTTGGGACAATTATTGGGCAGTCGGTTACGGCGGAATTTAAAACCAAAAATATGAGTACACCTACGAGTAGTTTTAATCTTGAAGAATATATTTTGCATCATTTGCAAAATAGCCATCTGTGGCATCTGCCATTTTTGCCGCCTATAGATTTGCCGGGTTTTCTTACAACCCACGGCTTGATGCTGTTTTTAGCCAGTGCTTTTTTGATATTAATCTTTTGTGGGCTTTACCGTAAAGACCAAACCGTACCTACTGGAATAACCAATATGCTCGAGGCAATTGTTTTGGTTATCCGCGATAAAATTGCCATCGAAAATTTAGGTGAAGAAGACGGCCGTAAGTTTACGCCATTTTTTTGTACGCTTTTTTTCTTTATCTTGTTTCTTAATCTCATGGGATTAATACCAATATTTTCGACGGCAACTGCTAATTTTACTGTCACGACCGCGCTGGCTTTGATTACGTTTTCTTTTATGACTTTCGGCGCGATTCGAAAAAACGGCATCAAAGCTTATTTGCGTTCTTTTTTAATTTCAGGAATTCCACTACCAATGCAAATTCTGCTTTTGCCATTAGAAATTCTGGGAATATTTACTCGGGTGTTTGCTTTGACCATTCGGTTGTTGGCAAATATGTTGGCAGGTCATATGGTCATGCTGGCCTTTTTTGGTTTGGTGGCTTTGTTCGGTTGGGCCATGGCTCCGCCGGCAGTAATGCTCGCAATTTTTATAAGCTTATTAGAAGTTTTAGTTGTCGTTTTGCAGGCGTACATTTTTACGCTTTTGTCCGCGATATTTATCGGACAAATGTATCATCCAAAGCATTAAAATCCGAGTTAAAGATTTCTTTACACGATGTTTTAAGGTCGGTATAATAACGCTTCAATTTTTTAAAAAGGAGTCCAAATGGAAACTGTTTTAGTCAAAGGTTCAATCACATTAATCGGCGCAGGTTTAGCGGCCATAGGCGGCGGAATTGGTATCGGCTTGATTGGTGCCAGCGCTCTAAACGGCATTGCTCGTCAACCTGAAGCCGAAGGCATTATTTTAAAAAACATGGTTATTGCGGCGGCATTAGTCGAAGCTCCAGTTTTTGCGGCCATCGTCTTTTGTTTCATTAAATAATCATGGACACAACAGAACATAGTCAAACAACTGCTTCTTCGTCGGGTGCTAATGCATTATTTGTTCCCGAGACGCAGATTTTGCTTTTAACATGGATAACTTTTTTTATTTTACTGGCAATTTTAAAAAAGTTTGCCTGGAAGCCGATTTTGCAAAATCTTGACGCCCGTGAACAAAATATTCGCAAGGCCGTTGAGGAAGCCGCCAAAACCCGTGAAGAATACAAACTGCTAGACGAAAAACGTCATAAAATCCTTTCCGACGCTGACGCAAATGCCAAGGAATTTATGAATCAAGCGCGGCAAACAGCACTCAAAGCCGCAAAAGTCATTGAGGAGCGCGTCGCTCAAGAAGCTGTTATTATGGTCGAAAACGCCCATCGGGAAATCGATGCCGAGCAAGAAAAAGCGGCCGTTTATCTTCGTGAAAAAAGTGCTGATACTGCGGTGCAATTGGCAACAAAGATCTTGCAAGAAAAGCTCGATACAAAAAATCACAAAGAACTTGTGGATCGTTTGATCGAAGAAATTTAAAAATCACTCTAAGAAATTACTAACACATGAAATTTGGCCTGCAAGCGACGTTATTTAAGAAGATTAGCCGACGGTACGCTCAATCTTTGTTTAATTTGGCAATCAAAAACAATGCCCTTGAGCCGCTGCAATTAGATATTATTTTGTTATCTGACATGCTTAAAAGTTCTGCTGAATTTAGGGATTTTATCAGCGCGCCGCACTTGCAAATGTTTCCCAATGAAAAAATCCTAAACGAACTTTTAAAAACACGCGTGCAAACTCTGACTCTTGATTTTTTAATTTTTCTTTGCCGCAAAAATCGTTTAAATCTCCTTAAGGAGATTATTTCTTCTTTCCAAGTGCTCTATCACCAGCATTACGGAATAACAAAAGTTGTCATTATTAGCGCCGTAGCACTAGATCCGTCGCAAGTCGATGCAATTTGTAAGAAATTAAAAACCCGTTGGAACCGCGGCATTTTTGCGGAAACAGTTGTTGACCCTGACCTTATTGGTGGCTTTCAAATCAAGTCCGGCGACAAAATTTTAGATTTTAGTTTAAAAAGTCAATTGGCAAAATATCGTTACGCTGTCTTAAACGCTTAAAAGACACTTAAGGGAGTTTTTATGACAAAAGCTTTACAACCTGAAGAAATTTCTGCAATCCTCCAAAAACAATTGTCCGAGTTTCAATCCGCCGTTTCAACTTATGAAACTGGTCGCGTCATTAGTGTCGGTGATGGTATTGCGCGTGTATTTGGTTTGCGTAGTGTTATGGCAGGGGAGCTTGTCGAATTTACCAATGGTATCGTCGGAATGGCCCTTAATCTCGAAGAGGACAATGTCGGTGTGGCAATTTTTGGCGAGGATAAAAATATCAAAGAAGGCGAAGAAGTCCGCCGGACCCAAAGGGTTGTTTCAGTGCCCGTCGGAAAAGAGTTAGTTGGACGCATTGTTGATGCTCTGGGAAACGCCATTGATGGGAATGCTCCGATTCGCGGGACTGCATTTCGTCCTATTGAAGTCAAAGCCCCTGGAATTGTCGAACGACAAAATGTTCACGAACCTCTCGAAACAGGCATTAAAGTTATTGACGCCTTAACTCCTATTGGCCGCGGACAGCGCGAACTTATAATTGGTGATCGCAAAACGGGAAAAACAACGCTGGCCATTGATACAATTATCAATCAACGTGGCAAAGGGGTGTATTGTTTTTATGTGGCTATCGGCCAAAAACGTTCGACAGTTGCGCAGATTTACGAAACACTGCGTAAATTTGGAGCCATGGAATATACGACCATTGTTACGGCAACTGCGTCTGATCCGGCGCCGATGCAATTTATCGCGCCTTATTCGGGAACAGCCATGGCCGAATACTACCGTGACAGCGGCAAACATGCTCTTATTATTTACGATGATTTAACCAAACAGGCCCAAGCCTATCGGCAACTTTCACTTTTATTGCGCCGTCCGCCGGGTCGCGAAGCTTTCCCGGGGGATATTTTTTATTTGCACAGCCGGCTTTTGGAACGCGCGGCAAAATTAAGTGACACACTGGGAGCTGGAAGTTTAACGGCTTTGCCGATTATTGAAACGCAAGCCGGAGACGTAACCGCATATATTCCAACCAACGTTATTTCTATTACCGACGGACAAATCTTTTTGGAAACCGATCTTTTTTATGCGGGACAAAGACCAGCGATTAATCCGGGAATTTCAGTTTCGCGCGTCGGTGGTGATGCCCAGATTAAAGCTATGAAACAAACCGCAGGGACATTGCGTTTGGACTTAGCGCAATATCGGGAAATGTCTGCTTTTTCTCAGTTTGCTTCTGATTTGGACGCAGCTTCTCGCAAACAACTTGACCGTGGAGAGCGATTGATGGAAGTTATCAAGCAAGGCGCGCATGAAACGCTGCCTATGATTAAACAAGTTGTGCTCATTTATGCGGGGGTCAATGGATTTCTCGACGATGTTCCAACAAAGCGTGTGCGGGCTTTTGAAGCGGAGCTTTTTGAAGCACTGGATAACAACCATAGTGAATTTATTGAAAAGTTTAATAAAGTCTTGGCGATTAATGATGAAATTAAAGTTCAAATTCATGACATTATTTCAAAAGTCAAAAACCGATTTCTGCAAAAATTTTAGAAGATGCCGTCGATCAAAGAATACAACGTCAAACTTAATCGTCTAAAAAATACGCGTAAAATGACGCGGACGATGAAGCTTGTTTCAATGAGCAAACTTATAAAGGCGCAAGAAGCCCAACGGCGTTCTAAACTTTATGCTGTGCGTTTGACGGATTTGATCAGTCGCTTAGCGGCAACCCGAGATGTGCGCGAACATCCACTTTTAAATTCACAAAAAAGTAAAAATCAGGTCTTAATTCTATTGATTACGTCTGATCGCGGGTTATGCGGTGGGTTTAATAATACCTTAATTCGTGCAGTCAATGACTGGCTTTTTCAAAACGCAAAAGAATATCAAAAAATCCATTTTAGTTTTTGCGGTCGTCGTGGGCATACTTATTTTAAATCCAAATATGAACAAAAAATTTATTATCCGCACGTGACAGCAAGACCAGATTTTATCGAGGCCAAAAAAATAGGCACGGATTTAAGTACTGCATTTTTAAATGGCGAATATCGGAATATTTTTATTGCTTATAATAAATTTCTGACGCCTTTATCACAAAAACCAACGATCGAAAAACTTTTACCCATTGAGTCCAAACCCTTATTATCAAAAGGCAAGTCTCTAGCTACTAATTATCTTTTCGAACCTCTACTTGATGAGTTAATTTCATTTTTAATTCCGCGGCACATTTATTTTGCAATTTATTATGCTTTATTAGAAAATTCCGCCGGTGAACATGCCGCTCGGATGACCGCAATGGAAAGTGCAACGCGCAATACTGAGGACTTAATTAGCAGTTTAACAATGATTCGCAATCGTGCCCGTCAAGCAGATATTACGGCACAACTTATTGAAATTGTTTCAGGAGCTGAAGCTCTAAACCAATAAATTAATTAAAGGAAAATTATCTGATGAATCCTAATTTAGCCAGCGGAAAAATCACTCAAATAACCGGTGCCGTTATCGACGTCACTTTCCCTGAAGGAAAACTGCCGGCGATTCTTACAGCACTTAAAGCAACAAATCCTAATATTGATGAGACTCCTAACAATTTGACTTTGGAAGTTTCCCAGCATTTAGGCGAAAATACCGTGCGCACGATTGCGATGGACACAACCGAAGGGATGGCTCGCGGGGCTGTGGTCATCAATACCGGCGAGGAATTATCCGTTCCCGTCGGAGAAGCAACCTTAGGGCGCGTTCTTAACCTTTTAGGCGAACCAATTGACAAAGCAGGCCCTGTCAATGCGACCAAACATATGCCGATCCATAAACCGGCACCGGAATTTAAGGACCAAAACACTTCAAACAATGTGCTGGTTACCGGTATTAAAGTCATTGACCTTTTAGCTCCATATCGCAAGGGAGGAAAAATCGGTTTGTTTGGCGGCGCTGGCGTTGGAAAAACAGTTTTAATTCAGGAACTTATTCATAATATCGCCACCGAACACGGCGGGTATTCTGTTTTTGCCGGAGTTGGCGAACGTACGCGCGAAGGAACCGCTTTATACAAGGAAATGAAAGAATCAGGCGTTTTGTCCAAGACGTCGATGGTTTTTGGCCAAATGAATGAACCGCCCGGAGCACGCGCCCGTGTGGCTTTGTCAGCGCTGACAATTGCCGAATATTTTCGTGATGAAATGCGTCAGGACGTCCTGTTGTTTATTGACAATATTTTCCGCTTTACTCAAGCTGGCGCTGAAGTTTCAACTTTGCTGGGACGCATTCCATCGGCCGTTGGATATCAACCGACTTTAGGAACAGACATGGGTGAGTTGCAAGAGCGCATTACGTCGACAAAAAACGGTTCTATTACTTCTATTCAAGCGATTTATGTTCCCGCTGACGATTACACGGATCCGGCACCGGCAACAACTTTTGCGCATTTGGACGCAACTACCGAATTGTCCCGTCCGATTGCCGAGCTTGGAATTTATCCGGCTGTGGATCCTTTATCATCGAGCTCAACGATTTTGGCCGCAGAGATTGTTGGCGAAGACCATTATCGTGTGGCCATTGGCGTTCAGCAGCTTTTACAGCGTTATAAAGAGTTGCAGGACATTATCGTTATTTTGGGTATGGATGAACTCTCCGCCGAAGACCGGCTGACTGTCGCACGTGCGCGTAAAGTCCAAAAATTCTTATCACAACCGTTTCATGTGGCCCAACAGTTTACCGGTCGAGAAGGAAAATATGTCACGCTTGAAGACACCATTCGATCATTTAGTGAAATTTTGGAAGGCAAACATGATGCGATTCCTGAACAAGCATTTTATATGGCCGGCAAAATTGAAGATGTCGTCGAAAAAGCTAAAACTCTGGGTGTTTAATGGCGCATGAATTTTTGTGCAGTTTAAGTACGCCGCAAGGCAGTTTTTTTGATGTGCAAGCAACGTCTGTAGTGGCCCCGGGCTTGCTTGGCCAATTTGCTGTTTTGGCAAAACATGAACAGATGATTGCTG
>CAZNNZ010000040.1:0-13745 GCA_964574575.1 uncultured Planctomycetales bacterium | reverse complement strand
TCTTGTGTCGACGATGTTTCCATAAAATCAAAAACCTTTCAAAATTTTAAATATCCAAATCTTTGACTTCATCCCGAAAACGGCACTCCGCCAAAGATGGAATTGACAAAATTATATGTCTAAATCTTTGACTTCGTGTGCGTTGGTTTCAATAAATTTCCGGCGAGGTTCAACTTCATCGCCCATCAAAACGCTAAAAACTTTATCCACTTCAACAGCATCTTCAAGCATGACACGCAAAATCGTCCGTCGCGCCGGATCCATCGTCGTCTCCCACAGCTGCTGCGGATTCATTTCCCCTAAACCTTTATAGCGCTGAATATGAATCCCTTTATTTGCTTGATTACGAACAAAATCCAAAACTTCCTTCAAAGAATAAAATTCGTGTTCATCATTTTCGGTGGCAATAGAAAATAATGGTTTTAGTCCTTCGTTCTTTTCTTTTTTTGCCGACTTATTTTGCGTATATTCCTTAGGAATCTCAGGCTTAACAAACTCCGCGAGCGTTAATCCTAATTTTTCGAACTTTTTTTGAATAGCCAAAACCTCTTGCCCTTCAAAAATTTCAATATACTTAACATCCACCGCGTCTTTGGTGATTTCGGCCAACTCTTTATCGTCCGTAATAAAACGAATTTTGCTTTCGACTTTGATCATATACATCGGCAATGTTTGTGTCTTTTCGTCATATTCCTTAATATAGTCTTCAAAAGCAACTCCGCGCCGATGCATAACTTTAATCACATGCTCAAGCTCCGTCAAAGAACCAAGAATATCTTTAAGCTGTGAACTATTAAATGTATTTTTGCCTTTGAGCTTTGTTAATTTAAGACCCTCTATACCCAAATCCAAAATAAGATCTATTAATTCTTCTTCCGTTTCAATATATTCTTCACGCTTGCCGCGTTTGACTTTATAGAGTGGTGGTTGGGCAATATAAACATAACCTTTTTCAATAAGCGCACGCATCTGTCGGTATAAAAGCGTCAACAAAAGTGTGCGAATATGAGAACCATCGACATCCGCGTCGCACATAATAATGATTTTGTGATAACGAAGTTTTTCGGGATTAAATTCATCGCCGACGCCGGCGCCTAAAGCCGTAATGATTGTACGAATTTCTTCATTGCTTAAAATTTTATCCAAACGCGATTTTTCGACATTAAGAATTTTTCCTTTAAGCGGTAAAATCGCTTGAAATGCTCGGTCGCGTCCCTGCTTGGCCGAACCACCTGCGGAATCCCCTTCAACTAAATATAATTCACAAAGCGCCGGATCACGCTGTGAACAATCCGCAAGTTTCCCAGGTAAACCACCGCCGTCTAAAGCTCCTTTTCGGCGAGTCAATTCCCGCGCTTTGCGAGCCGCTTCACGAGCGCGTGAAGCCAAAACAATTTTTCCAACAATTTTATTGGCCACCGGCGGATTTTCTTCAAAAAATGTCGTCAACGCCTCAAACGTCGCGGAAGCCACAATGCCTTCAACTTCGGAATTTCCTAATTTTGTTTTGGTTTGACCCTCAAATTGCGGATTAGGAATTTTTGTACTAATAACAACTGTCAAACCTTCACGTGCGTCGTCACCAGTAATAGAAACTTCGTCTTCTTTAATTAATTTTTTGTTTTTCGAATACGTGTTAACAGCACGCGTCAAAGCAGAGCGAAAACCGCTCAAATGCGTTCCGCCTTCGGAAGTGTTAATATTATTCGCAAACGATAAAACATTTTCGCTATAGCTGTCATTATATTGCATCGCCACTTCAATGACGATACCGTCTTTTTCCCTCGAGAAATAAACAATTTTGTCATGCAAAACACCTTTGTCGGTATTCAGATAATTGACAAATTCCTTGATACCGCCTTTGTAATGATAAACATTTTCTTTTTCTCTTTCACTGCGCTTGTCGATAAGTTTAATCATCAGGCCATTATTTAAAAAAGCAAGTTCGCGCAAGCGTTTGGCCAAAATGTCATATGAAAAAACATGCGTCTGTTTAAAAATCGTGCGGTCAGGCTTAAAAGTAACCTTCGTCCCCGTCCCCTTTGTTTTTCCGACGATGGAAAGTTTAGACACTGTCTTGCCGCGCTCATAGCGCTGATGATGAATCTTGCCGTCGCGCTTAATTTCGACTTCCAGCCAATCGGATAATGCATTAACGCAGCTTACCCCCACTCCGTGCAAACCGCCGGAAACTTTATAAGAATCGTGATCAAATTTACCGCCGGCATGGAGCGTCGTCAAAACAACTTCGACAGCCGGTTTTTTTTCTTTTGCATGAATGTCTACCGGAATACCACGACCATTATCAATGACAGTAATTGTTTCGCCTTCATTAATCGAAACTTCAATTTCTGTCGCATATCCAGCCAAAGCTTCATCAACAGAATTATCCACAACTTCATAAACCAAGTGATGCAGCCCTCGACTAAACGTGTCCCCGATATACATCGCTGGACGCAAACGGACAGCATCCATTCCCTCGAGAACGGTAATATTCCCGGCATCGTATTTGGTATTTTTATCTTGAGTTTTTTTGTCTTCTTTTTCCATTTCAGTGGTCTCTGGACTCATGTTGATTAATTCACCTTCCCTATTTTAAATAAAATCTTTTGTATATCGGGCAACTCACTTTTTAAAGCATTTAAAATTTTGTTTTTGATCAACGTGATTTGATAAAGCCGCGCAGAAGAATCAACGTTTACAAAAAGCTGTCCATCTTTTAAGCCAGATATCTTAGCACCAGAAATATTATTGTCTTTTAAAACTTTTTCAAAAACTTCTCCAAGTTTTTTTTGTTCCGCAATCGTCTTAGTTGAAATATCAACAAAAACTTTTTTTACAATATCTTTAATGTCGTCCACAAAAGAATCTTTCTTAAATCCGCATCGGCAAAACAAGATATAAATAATCGCCTAATCTAATGACGCCAGCTTTATCATGCCCAGAAAGTTCAAGCTCAACGTTTTCGGCGCTAATATTTTTTAACATGTCGATCAAATATTGCGGATTAAACCCAACAATCATTTCTTTTCCACCGTATTCAGCGGCTATTTCTTCTCGAGATTCACCAACATCTGGCGTTGTTTTCGAAATAACAAGTTTATCTGTAAAAACTTCAAATTTAATCGCTTGAAAATCTGGGGTCGAAAGTAAATTCGCCCGACGAATGGCGCTTAAAAATGCCTCTGTACTTACCTTAATTTTTGGCGTGACCGGCTTAGGAATAACTTGATTATAATTCGGAAATTCTCCTTCGATAATTCGAGTGGCAATCAAAGTTCCATTAATATCAAACAAAACCTGATTGATTCCCGTAATAAAGGAAATATTTCCCTGATCCGTTAAATTTCTAAAAATTTCCTGAATTGCTTTAAGCGGAATAATAACTGCGACGTCTTTTTTTAAAGGGTTTTCGAGTTTTCTTTCAATTTTGGCTAATCGGCGGCCATCGGTGGCAACCATACGAATTGTATCTGCGTTAATTTCAAGCAAAATTCCATTTAAAACATATCGCGATTCTTCATGAGAAACAGCAAAAGATGTCAACCGAATCATTTCCTTAAATATGCTTTGGCCAATCTTAATAACTTCTTTATCTTTAAACTCCGGAAACTTTGGAAATTCTTCTTTTGGCAAACCCGAAAGCTTAAAACGGCATTTATTGCCTTCAATGTCAACTTGATTATTTTTCTTGGTGCTAATAATAATTTCCCCAGACGGCAATTCACGAACAATATCGCTAAAGCGTTTGGCTGGAATAGTTATTGCCCCTTCTTCAAGTATTTCCACAGGTATTTCACAGGATATCCCTATATCTAAATCGGTGGTATTTAAAGTAACTTTACTAGCGCGCGTCTCCAACAACATATTCGATAAAATCGGTAATGTCGCCTTTGAAGAAACAATATTCTGCACAATTTGTATACCCGCAACCATCTGTTCTTTTTCTAATTTAATTTTCATTTATCCCCCACTTTAGTTTTCCCTATTACTGCTATTTTATTAAAAAATACCTTTAAAAATCAGTAATCGTAATAATAGGGTCTGTGTAAAAATATAATAACGTCAAAACATATTGAAAATAATATATTTACGTTATTTTAACTTGTTTATAACCTCGTTATAAACTTTTTATTGTTTAAGATTAGTTGTTAATTTTTCAATTGTATTTTTTAATTCCTGATCCGTCAATAAATCTTGTTCAATTTTTTTACAAGAATGCAAAACAGTTGTGTGATCTTTACCCCCAAAAGCTTGCCCAATTTCTGGTAAAGATAATTTTGTCATTTGTCGCGTTAAATGCATAGCTAATTGGCGCGGCAGAAGAACATTTTTATTTCGTTTTTTGGCTTTTAATTCAGAAACAGAAAGATTGTAATAATCCCCCACTTCTTTTTGAATCATTTCAACACTTACGATTTTTATACTTTCTTTAACCATGTCTTTTAAAATAAGTTTTGCAACATCTAAACTTATTGGTTTTTCTTCTAATAAAGAATACGCCACAACGCGAATCAACGCTCCTTCAAGTTCGCGGATATTAGTTTTTATTTGTTCGGCAATAAAAAATATTACATTGTCAGGAACTTCAACAGGCTCACGCTCTATTTTTTTCTTTAATATAGCTACGCGCGTTTCATAATTTGGTGGCTGAATATCTGTAATAAGTCCCCACGCAAAACGAGAACTTAAGCGTTCTTCAAGATTAGAAATTTCTTTAGGTGGACGATCTGAAGAAATGATAATTTGTTTTCTATTATTATGGAGCGCATTAAATGTATGAAAAAATTCTTCCTGTGTCGATTCTTTTCCGGCGATAAAATGAATATCGTCGATAAGAAGAACATCGATATTGCGATATTTTTGACGAAATTGCGGCGTGGAACGATGCCGAATAGCATCAATAAGTTCATTGGTAAATTTTTCGGAAGAAATGTAACAAATATTAAGAGAAGGATAAAGTTTTCGAATTTGTTGCGTAATTGCTTGCATAAGGTGGGTTTTACCTAAACCCACTTGGCCATAAATAAAAAATGGATTATAAGCTTTGGCTGGAGATTCAGCAACCGCCATTGCCGCAGCGTAAGCAAAACGATTCGATGGGCCAATGACAAAATTGTCGAAAGAAAAACGAGGATTAATGTTAATATCATCTCGTTTTTCATCTTCAAAAGAGTTTTCAGTTTTATTTAAACGAGAAGCGGGTACTTCTTTTTGAATATTAGCGCTGACAGAAAATTCTATCGCAATGTTTTGTTCGGAAGTTGTTGCAAGTTTTTCTTCGATTGTTTTGAGATAATGTTCAACAATCCAATTGCGAAAAAATTCATCGGGTGTTTCTAAAAGGATTGTCGAGGGATCTTTTTCGACAGCATGCAGTTGTGAAAACCATGTTTCATAAGAGCTTTCGCCTATTGTTTCTTTAATAGAGCCTTGTGCTTTTTCCCAGACACTTAAAACACTCATACGTATTCTATCGGTAATCAATTGTTAAAAAAACGCTTAATTCAAGAGAAATACCCAAGCTAAACCTGACATAAGTTCTTTTTTTATAATTATTTACGGAAATCTTGCTGTATTATTAACAGGTTATTCACATCTGTTAATATTTTATTTTTTCTTTTTCTCCGTCGATATCAAATTGCTTAAAAAATAACCATCGACGATGTTTTTTATGCCGCAAAAGTTTGTTCATTATAACAAACAAAATCTTTATTGCAACTCAATTTTCTAAGGCATTTACCGAATTTTATAAAATTTTTTATAAGTAATTGAAAACAATATTTTTTCTTCGCTCCTCATAAGGAAAAATTCTTGACTCGCAATCGGCCTGTGTTATAATCCTCAAATTATGAAAAAACATCTTAAAACACCAACTAATATTAAATCCAAGCGTCGTCATGGTTTCCGTCGGAGAATGGCAACCGCAGATGGTCGTGCTGTGATTAATAGTCGTCGTGCTAAGGGCCGAAAGAAATTATCCGTTTAATCTTTCGGGCTTATCTTTTTGCAATGGCTAAAGCCCTTTCGTTTGTGATTCGTCTTTATCAAAAGATAAATCGGTTTTTATTTGTACCTAGTTGCCGATTTTATCCTTCCTGCTCCTGCTATGCCCTTGTGGCGATAGAAAAATATGGTGCTTTGCGCGGTGTTAAAATGGCCGCGTTGCGAATTTTGCGTTGTTCCCCATTATCAGCTGGCGGCTATGATCCTGTAAGGTAAAAACTATGGAAAAAAGAATAATTATTGCTTTTGTTCTATCATTTATTGTTTTGTCAACCTGGTCAACTTTAAATCCACCGCCCCGAAAAATATCCGCAATAACTCCGCAAGGCATTGATAATAAAGGAAATACGGAAAGTTCTATTTCTAACAATGCGGTCTCTTCCCCATTACCTTTACTCGAAGAGATTTCCAATGTTAAAAAAGAAGAAACGCATATTTTAGAAAACAATAAGATTAAGGTAGAATTTTCAAATATCGGCGGATCGATTAAATCTGTCTTAATTAAGGAATTTAATGTTTCTCTGCCGATTACAAAAATTTTTACAGTTGCTGAGACCGAAAATAGCGATTTTGCTTTTGAACAAAATTCAAAATATCAAATTACCTATACTTTTCATAAAGGAAAACAAAAGGTTATCAAAACATTTTCTTTGTCCAATCAGGATTATTTGATCAATACAAATGTCCAAACTGAAGAAATGTCCAATCTGCGGATCGGTGGTTTTAGCGTTGATTCCTCTGGGCTTGACAAGAAAATATTTCAATCTCCGGAAAAATCTTTATTTGAGTACTCTGTTGGTTTGCTCAATCAGGTTATTCGCAAAGATAATGCGATTGATTTTTCAGTCAAAGAAAACAGAAATCAGTCTGGCGAAGTTTCTTGGATAGGATATCGAGATAAGTATTTTTGCTTGGTTATGAAGCCAGGATTTAAAACCGAAGGTTTTTCCGTTAGTGTCAAAGACGCTAAGAAGTTGTCAATTCTACTTACGCCTTCTGAAAAAACTTTAAGCAATTATGATGCAAAAATTTATGTCGGTCCACAAAATTTACGTCTTTTGACGAGTTATAATCAGGGTTTTGAAAATATTATGGTTTTTAGCAATTGGGGAATTTTAGATATCTTTGCGAAAATGATTTACTTTTTTATTCATTTTCTGCAGGGAATATTAAAAAGTTGGGGTATTGCTATTCTTGTTTTAGGCGTTTCTTTGTATGTTGTTACATATCCACTGACGGCAAAAAGCATAACATCTATGAGAAAAATGCAAGTTTTGCAGCCTAAAATGAAGAGTTTGCAGGAAAAATATAAAAATGATCCACAGCGTTTAAACAAGGAAATGATGGAGCTATATAAGGAAAACAAGGTAAATCCTTTTGGTGGTTGTTTGCCGATGTTATTGCAAATGCCTATTTTTTATGGACTTTATCAGGTTTTGTGGCGATCTGTCGATTTTAAAGGGACATCGTTTCTTTGGATTACGGATCTTTCTATGCCTGACCGTTTGGCGACTTTACCATGGGCTTTGCCAATTCTTGGAAATGAGTTAAATATTTTACCTATTTTAATGGCGGTTATTATGTTTTTTCAGCAAAAATTCACTTCACGAAACATGGTTGTCACTGATGAAAATCAGTTAATGCAGCAAAAAATGATGATGTTTCTTATGCCAATTATGATGGGTTTTATATTCTATCATTTTGCCAGTGGACTATCCTTGTACTTTACCGTGTTTTATTTATTGTCCACTCTGACGCAATGGAAAATGTCCAAACTGACAGAGATTGTCAAATGAAAAAAAATGTCCATTCTGTCGAGTTTGAAGGAGTCGATGCCGAGGATGCTATAAAAAAAGCCATGGAGCATTTTGGCGTTTTTCGGGAAGATCTTGAGATAAAAATTGTTTGTGAAGAGAAAAAGGGCTTATTTGGCATGGAAGGCGCAAAGCTTGCGAAAATCAAGGTTTCTTTAAACAAAAAGTAATGTTTCACGTGAAACGAACGTGGACGTGATTAATTATGGGAAAAATAATTTCAATTTGTAATCAAAAGGGTGGAACCGGAAAAACGACGACTTCGGTAAACCTTTCGCATGCTTTGTCGCAAAAAAACAAACGGGTTCTTTTAGTTGATACGGATCCACAAGGAAATGCGACCAGCGGCGTTGGCGTTAATAAAAATATTATTGAAAAGTCCGTTTACGACGTTCTTCTAAATAAACTTACAGTAAAAGAAGCCTTGATTTCGCAAGTATATCCGAATCTTGATATTATTCCATGTAATATCAATTTGACTGGTGCTGAAATTGAGCTAGTTGGTGCTTTGTCGAGAGAAACACGATTACGTAAAGCTTTGAATGCTGTTAAGGAAGAATATGATTTTATTTTTATCGATTCTCCGCCGTCACTGGGACTTTTGACGCTCAATGCTTTGGTTGCAAGTGATTTAATTATAATCCCGATACAGTGCGAGTTTTATGCGCTTGAGGGAGTCTCGCAATTGCTGCAAACGATCAATCTCATTAAAGATGGGCTTAATCCGGGATTGGAAATCGAGGGCGTTCTTTTAACGATGGCAGATTTTCGCACGAATTTAACTTCAGAGGTTATTAAGGAAATTAAGAATTATTTTAAGGAAAAGGTTTATCAGTCGGTGATTCCTCGAAATATTAAATTAAGTGAAGCGCCAAGTTATGGAAAGCCGATTGTTATTTATGATGCAAATTCAATTGGTGCCAAGAAATATATGGAATTAGCCGGGGAATTGTTGCGTGAAGAATATGTCGATAATAACGATAAGTCTTTTATTGACAATGACTTAAACTCTTTTAAAAAGCGAATTGATTTTGAAAAACTTGAACAAACCGATGGTGATTTAGAAAAACCCAGAGCACAAGAGATTTAGAATTTCTTGAGGAGAATATTTATGGAAAGTCGAGCATTGGGTCGTGGTTTATCGGCGCTTATTCCAGAAAAAATAGATTTGACGCAAGAAAAGCGCGGTGAAGAAGTCGCTTTTCTTAAAACATCAAAAATTAAGAATAATGCTCAACAGCCACGGACGCATTACGATACTTTAAAGCTCGAAGAACTTAAAAGTTCAATTAAAGACAAAGGATTTTTGCAACCAATTTTAGTTCGTGCTGACGGCGACGAATACGAAGTTATTGCCGGAGAGCGGCGTTTGCGCGCGGCTCGTGCTTTAGGGTTGGAAGAAGTCCCCGCGATTATTAAAAATGTTTCATTGCAAGAATCGTTTGTTCTTTCTCTTGTCGAGAATATTCAACGTGAAGAACTCAATGCTATTGAAGAAGCTCATGCTTTTTTGCGTTTGACAGAAGAGTATAAATTTTCGCGCGATGAAGTTGCCAAAGCTGTTGCCAAAGATCCGTCGACGGTCAGCAATTCGATGCGGCTTTTGGCTTTGCCTGAATATATTCAGGAAGCGGTGATGGATGAAAAGATTTCGATGGGCCATGCGCGTGCACTTTTAGCCGTCGAAAACGATGTCCGACAAAAACAACTTTTTGATAAAATATTGTCTAAAGGTTTGTCAGTAAGAGAGTTAGAATCTTTGATAAAAGCGGAAGGACATTCGCTTTTGCGTCATGCCAAAAGAGAAAAGCCACGAAATCCGGATATTGCGTCGGTTGAAGAAGAATTGCAAAGAATTGTTGGTTCTAAAGTGCGTATTCAATCACAAAAAAAACGTGGCAAAGTTATTATTGAATATTATTCTTTTGATGATCTTGAGAGGATTTTGGGTCTTTTGCGAAGATAAGTTAAGGATTTTAGGAGAAGATGAGCAAAGAGTGTGTTTTGGTTCTTTTAAAACCGGATGTTTTGGCCAAGGGGTTGGCGGGAAATCTTTTGTCGCGGCTTTCAGAAACGGGACTTGAACTTTTGGCAATGAAAATTGTGTCAGTTTCTCGGCTTTTGGCAGAAGAGCATTATCGGCATTTAAAAGATCAGCCTTTTTACGACGGAATTATTGATTATTTGCAAGGTAAGCTTCACGATGGACAAAAAGTCGTTGCTTTGGTTTATTCTGGAAAAGATGCTGTAAAAAAGTGTCGCATTATTGCCGGGGCAACCAATCCTGAAGAGGCTCATTTAAAAACAATTCGTGGATCTTTAGGACGCATTACGACTAAAGGTGTTTTTGAAAATCTTGTTCATGTTTCGTCGGACAAAAAAGAGGCCAAACGTGAAATTCAGTTGTGGTTTTCGCCTGACGAGATTGGGGCAGATATTTTTCCGATAAAAAGCGAAGTTATCAAATTATACAAAAAGAAAGTTTGGAAATAAATCTATGATTAAAGGAATGACAGGGTTTGGAGCCGCTGATATTTCTTTTGGAAAAATCAAAGGCGGCGTTGAAATCAAAAGTCAGAATCATCGTTATTTTGATATTGTTTATTATTTGCCGCCGGGGATGTCCTCATTTGAAAACGGCATTCGTGAAACTCTTAATCGTCAGATTGAACGCGGGCGCATTATGGTTTCGATCAAAATTACAGATAAGCCACTGCAGAGCATTCGTTTTAATAAGGAAGCGGTTGGCGAATATTTGCGTTATAGCAAAACTTTAAAAAATGATTTTAATTTAACTGGCCAATTAACGGTCGCCGATCTTATTCGTTTGCCGGGTGTTGTTGAGGCGCGGGAAGTCGTTCTTGATCCGGATGTTTTGTGGCCGATTGTCAAAAAAGCTTTGGACATTGCTTTAAAAAGCCTTATGGCAATGCGCATTCGCGAGGGAAAAACGCTTTTCAAAGACATGAATGATGTTTTAAAGCGCATGATTTTGCAGATTAAAAAAATCGATGCGCGGACAAAAACAATTTTGCGTGAAAAGAAAAAGACTTCAACGCAAGATGAATTTTTGTCTATTCAAAAAGGCAATGATATTAGCGAAGAGTTAACGCGCTTAACTCATTATGTTGAAGAATTCAAAATGCATTTGCAGGGAAATGGTGGAGTTGGCAAAAAGTTGGATTTTGTTGCACAAGAAATGCAGCGTGAAACAAACACGATCGGCTCTAAGGTTCAGGATCGGGAAGTTTCTAACTCGGTGATTGCGATTAAGTCAGAGATTGAAAAGCTTCGCGAACAAGCCCAAAACATTGAATAATTTTTGATTCAGCGCTCTTCGGTTTTTCTTTTAGGAAATTAATTTCATGAATTGTGGCAAGATCATTATTCTTTCTGGCCCGTCGGGCTCAGGAAAAACGACGCTTCACGAAAAGTTGTTAAAAAGTCCGGCGTTTAAGGGAAAGCTGATCAAATCTCTGTCTGCCACAACGCGCGCACCCAGAGCTGGTGAAAAAAATGGGCGCGATTATTTGTTTTTAAGCAAGAAAGAGTTTTTGGCTAAAAAGAAAAATGATGAGTTTTTGGAATCGATGCAGGTTTTTGACAATTATTACGGAACGCCTAAAGATAAAGTGCAGGGAGCGTTAGATAAGGGTAAGAATGTTTTGCTGTGCATTGATGTTAAAGGGGCGGCGCTGGTAAGTCGCAGGTGTAAAGATGCTGTAAAAATTTTTATTAAAACGCCAACTTTAAAAGATCTTAAGAATCGTTTACAAAAACGGGCTACTGAAGATCCAAAAGAGTTGAATTTACGGCTTAAGATTGCCAAAGAAGAGCTTAAAGAAGCAAATCGATATGATTATATTGTGGTCAACGATACTTTAGGTCGGGCATATCGTCAGCTTGTTCAAATTTTGCGAAAAGAAATTTTTTAGTCCCTTGAAGAAAACAATTTTGACATTCTTTTGGGGCTGTGATATAAATAACAATTTATTATTCCGCCCAAAATGGCGGGCAATGTGTTTAAGCGAATATAATTCAACAGTTTATATATGAATAACAGGAGGCATTAGATTATGGCGTATCAACCGATTGAAGAGCTTTTACCAAAATCCGGTTACAGTATTTATAAATTAGTTCGTTTGGCTGCCAAACGTTCGCTTGAATTAGCGGATGGTAGTCCCACGCTTATTGACGGAGTCTCTGCCGATGCTAAAACCCCGACGATAGCTTTAGATGAAATTCGTGCGGGAAAGGTTGTTATTAAGTCGGTAGCGACGCAATTTGCTCCAGCGAAGGGCAAGAAAAACAAAAAAGATGAAACCTCTGCGGATGAGGAAGCTGAAACGAAAGTTTAAAAAATTTTATGTCTGTTGAAAAAAAACAAATTTTATTGGGGATTACCGGAAGCATTGCTGCTTATAAGTCTGCCGATTTGCTTCGACGGTTAATGGACGCCGGATACAGTGTTTCGGTGGTGATGACCAAAGAAGCGGAGTTTTTTATAACGCCGTTGACACTTGAAGCTCTTTCGGGAAAAAAAGTTTTGACTGGTCGTTTTGAAGATTGGGTTAAAGACGGGTACATGAGCCACATTACGCTGGCTCAAAAGTCTGATACTATTTTGATCGCACCGGCGACCGCGAATATTATTGCCAAATTAGCTAATGGCTTGGCGGATGATATTTTAACGTGTGCGGTTTTAGCGACCAGCGCGCCTGTTTTAATCGCGCCTGCGATGAATGAGGCGATGTACCACAATCGTATCGTCCAGGAAAATTGCCAGAAATTAAAAGATCACGGATTTATTTTTATTCATCCGGTTAAAGGTATGTTGGCTTGCGGAGTTGAAGGTGACGGGCATTTGGAAGAACCGGAAAATATTATTAAGGTTTTAAAGACTGTTATTTGAAAAGATTTAGTCATTGCGAGCGAGCCGTTAGGCGAGCGAAACAATCCCAGAAAGAATTTATTTACAACGAGATTGCTTCGTCGTCCTTGGGGAACTCATAGCCATGACGGTTATTTCCGGCGAGGTAGTCCCGTAAAACGGGACTAGGAAAAGTTTTGATTGGTAAGGGGCCGAAGAAACTTCGGCGAGGTAGCCCCGCAAAGCGGGACGGGGAAAAAGCAAATTTATTAAGGGGCCGAAAACCTCTTTGAGCTTTTCGGCGAGGTAGCCGCCAAGGCGACTAGGAAAAGCGATTATTTTTTTGGGGCCGAAGAAACTTCGGCGAGGTAGCCAAGTGGTTACGGCCGCGGTCTGCAAAACCGTCGTTCACCGGTTCGAATCCGGTCCTCGCCTTTTAATAGAAACATTATTGTTCCACGGGCCCCGCAATGCTCTGCGTTGCGGGACAACATTCGCACCGACTTCGTCGGTGCTTATGGGCAAGTGGTGGAATGGTATACACGCAGGACTTAAAATCCTGTGGCCGAAAGGTCGTGAGGGTTCGACTCCCTCCTTGCCCATGTTGATTGAATAAGTAAAAATGGGAGTAAGTCCGTGGAATATATTTTAACGTTATTATTTTCATTGTTCTGGTCATTAATGCCAGCTTTCATTGTGCTAAGCATTGTTCTATTGATGTTTCGGTCAACTAAGAAGAAACAAAATGAGGCATTAGAAAGACAAAAAGAAATGTTAGATGTTCTAAAAGAAATTCGAGATTTATTGAAGAAATAATACTATGTGTAAGTTTTTATAATTTTTAATTGTAGGGAACGGTCGCGACCGTTCCCTACAGTAAAAATAAGGAATTTCTGAAGATAAAAGATTTTAGGGTATCCAAGCTTTTTAGCTCAGTCCCGAAAAAGGTTTTTTCGGGACTGAGCTACGGGTGAGGAAACTCTGAAGATAAAAGATTAAATGGACCCGTAGCTCAGTTGGTTAGAGCGCATCCTTGACATGGATGAGGTCAGAGG
>CAZNNZ010000039.1:12397-14285 GCA_964574575.1 uncultured Planctomycetales bacterium | reverse complement strand
CATTGGATAGTTCGGGATCCGTCATGATCGTCGCCGGATTAGAATTAGCCAGCACGATTTCAAAGCCTTCCTCACGCAGAGCTTTGCACGCTTGCGTGCCAGAATAATCAAACTCGCAGGCCTGGCCGATCACAATAGGACCTGAACCTAAAAGAAGAATTTTTTTAATATCAGTACGTTTTGGCATAATCAATATCAATCAGTAGCGGGTCCTGTCGCTGCGGGATCCTGCTTTCCTCAATTCTTTCGGAAAAGCAGGAAACTCCCCTCACGCGCCACCCGCATTTTATGATTTCTCTTTTTTATAATTTTTCATCGCATCAATAAAATAGTTAAACAAATACTCTGCATCATGTGGGCCTGGGCAAGACTCCGGATGATACTGGATCGAATATATCGGAAACCTGCGGTGCCGCAAACCTTCGACGGTACGGTCGTTAAGATTGACATCAATCATTTCCACTTCATTAGGATCCAAACTGTCCATGTCGACGCAAAACCCATGATTTTGGGAAGTAATGCATACACGATTATCCAGTAAATCTTTGACAGGATGATTGGCCCCATGATGACCAAATTTAAGCTTATAGGTGCGTCCTCCCAAAGCAAGCCCCAAAATCTGATGACCTAAACAAATGCCAAACACAGGCAATTTTCCAAAGAATTTCTGGACTGTTTTTATCACATAGCCGACAGCCGCAGGGTCGCCGGGGCCGTTGGATAAAAATAATCCATCCGGCCTGATGGCCATCATCTGCTCAAAACTCGACTGCGCTGGAAACACATGAACATCGCATCCTAGTTTAGCTAAAATACGTAAAATATTGGTCTTAATTCCGCAATCGATCGCTGCAACTTTATAAAGCGGGGCACCCTTGTAATTTCCAGTAGCCGGCCAAAAATACGGTTTAGGACTGCTCACCGTTTTAACCCAATCCGCACCTTCCATAGACGGCGCCGCTGAAAGTTTAGCCGCCAAACTTGCACGATCAAAGTCCTGCGTCGAAATTATTGCTTTCATCGCCCCAGACATACGCAAATGACGCGTTAAAGCCCGGGTATCAAAACCTTCCATGGCGATAATATTATTTTCTTCCAAATACTGAATAAGGCTTTTGGTCGCACGAAAATTAGAGTGATGCCGGCAGAATTCTTTGGCAATAAAACCTTTAACATGAACTTTAGAGGATTCGACGTCGATGTCATTGACGCCGTAATTGCCGATCAAAGGATAGGTCATAACGACAATCTGGCCGGCGTAAGAGGGGTCGGTCAAAATTTCCTGATAACCGCTCATCGCGGTATTAAAAACAACTTCGCCTGTCGTCTCCCCGCTGACCGTCAAATACTCACCGGTAAAAACCGTGCCGTCTTGCAGATATAAAATTGCGTCTTTCATGAAACTTCGTACCGCCGGAAAAATTTAAAAGGCAAGGATTTAATTCGAATAACTATATCATTGAATGTATCTTTGTCAACATTTCAAGCACCTTAGAATCAATTAAAACACAGATGGTTGAAGTTGCCTTTCTTTTGCTCGGACAGTCCTCGCTCACGTCGCTTATTCAAAATTTAAAAGGCAATCAAGTAAGCGCCGTGGCTGCGGAACTCGCCAAGAAAAGCAACTTCAACAATCCTGCAGTATTAACCACGATTCATAATCGCCTCACGAATTATAGGAAAGTTCCGTTCAGACGACAAAATATAATAGTCGCGCAAACGCCATGTTTTGTCGCCTTTACCTTGGAATAAAGACGTTTCCAGTCGGTCAATGGTCTGTCCGTTTACATAATTGTGCAAATGCAGACCAGCAGACTGAAAAATCGGCCACGCCCCGGCAAAATCCCAAATATGCGCATTAAAAAATGAACCCGCCCCGCGCCCAACC
>CAZNNZ010000039.1:0-12387 GCA_964574575.1 uncultured Planctomycetales bacterium | reverse complement strand
AGAAGGAATCATCATTTGGCACAGCGAAAAATCCCAGTTAAATGTTTTAAAAAATCCGTCACTGCCGAAAAAAACGGACTGTGCGCCAATCTGTTGATCAACCGGCTTAATTAGAATTTTCTTTGGTTTAATCGAAGTTGCCGCCTTAATAAAAAATGATTGTTTACCGTTGTTATAAAAAAGCTCGTCGAGTGCTGGGAAATACACAACACCCAGCCACGGCTTGCAATCTTTCAAAAGTCCTAAAGAAACGCCATAAAACGGCATGCGATTGGCAAAACTACGCGTGCCATCAATCGGGTCAATGACCCAAATATAAGGAATTTTGTCCAGCGCCGCCTGATCAAAATAACGACCGCTTTGTTTGTCTTCTTCGTCGATTAAAATATGTTCTTTGGCCTTTAAATAAGCACTCAGACTTCTTCTTACCATTTTAGAAATCGCCGTATCCGCTTTGGTTAAAACTGAATTATCCGGCTTTAAAGTCGGTTTGCTGTTCTCCATGATTCTTAAAGACAACTTTCCTCCCAGAAGGGCGATCGCAATCATCTGATCTAAAAATTTATTTTCATCACTCATGTCTATCCTCTTAACTTTTTCTTTGGGTTTCTTTAAAGAAACGTCGTAAAAAATAAAGCAAAAATAACATTTGAATAACCGTATACAAAATAAAAACTTTCAAAAGCAACTGTGAATAATTTTGAAAACTTTTAATTTCTTCGGATTGAACTTGGCCAATAATATCAAAAAGCGCTTTTTCTTCCCAATCATAGACGGGAATCAAAAAATTGTCCTGCGGCAACTTTCCTTTTACAGGGCTCTGCGGCGGCACAACTAAAACAACTGTGCCAGCCAACTCTGAAAGCAAAGCCAAATAATCGCTATTCCAAAGCTTGCCAGCAAAAATATAGCCCTGCGCCGGAGTCTTGCGCTCAATATCATTAGACGGATGAACAGTTGCGCCCTGCAATTCTAAATATCCAGCGGGCGTCTGAACAAAAAAATGCACCAAAGCCTTTTGACCAAAAATTTGTTTAATTTGTGCCTTATCCAACGGCAATGTTTTAATTCTGTCATCTTCAAATTTATTGACCGAATAAATCCACTTAAGATCCATATCGTAAACCCACGCACCGTCAGCCTGATATGTTTTTATCCCGGAATCAATATTAACTTTTCCCCACGCCTGATCTTCGTTTTTGATCGCCTCGACTAATTCATCCCAATACGAATAATCTTTAGCCAAAAGAAAAATCGCCTGAGCATTAAGTTGCAAAATTTTTTCAAAACCGGCTTTGCGCGCTTTGATTTCCATCTGCTGAAGTTTAAGCAAATGCATGTGTTCCATGCGCAAAGAGAGAGCCGCTCCGATAGAAAATAAAAAAAACAGAAAAAAGAAAAACATCCATAACCTTTTTTGGACTGTCACTGTGCACTCCTTTTATTTTCGCAATACTGTTCAATGGTTTTACGACAATTTTTCGTCGCACAAAAACGATACCCCAACCCTAACCGCCGCCAAATAATGTCATCGGCGCTAACAGCCATTTCCTGCTTAATACTGTAAACAACTTGCGCTTTAATGACGGGCGAACATATGCACAAAAGTTCTGCTAACGTCGGGTCTTTTTCAATAAGAGCTAAAACATCAAGGTACTTCGCGCCATATTTTGCCAAAAGACAAGACATCGACTCAACAGAAATTCCATATTCCTGAGCAATTTTTTGTCCGTCAACCACAAAATTTCCTGTGCCATAAAGTGGATACGCCGTTGTCAAATTAAGCTTTTTACCTTCCAAAACTTTTTCGACACATTCCTGCGCGATAACGCGATACGTCGTATATTTGCCGCCCAAAACATAAATGACGCCGCTTTTATTTTCTTCAATAACATGTTTGCGCGAAATCTTTGACGGCGCTCCGGGCGCAAAAACTAAAGGCCTAAGACCAGCGAAAGTCGTGACAATCTTTTCTCGGCTTAACTTTAAATCCGGCAAAAATTGAGCGGCCTGTGATAAAAGATATTCAACATCATCACGATCACTTTCAACTTCATCCGGCAAATCTGTATAATCCGTGTCCGTCGTGCCAATCAGTGAATGATCTTCAAAAGGAATAACAAAAAATACACGATTGTCTTTACCCGCCTGCAACAAAAGCGCGGTGTCAGAAATCTTTTCCTTATAAACAATATGCACGCCCTTGGTCAAGCGAACCTTATCCAAAGAATCAGGCGTATCTAAACGCATCATTTCATTAGCCCACGGTCCAGCCGCGCAAACAACACGATGCGCTTTAATCGTAATTTCTTGCCCTGTCAAAACATCTTTAACATTAGCTCCGGCGGTTAACTGCGTGCCGACTTTTAGAAATGATACAACCTGCGCATAATTGGCGATATGTGCGCCATGTTGACGAGCACTTAAAATATTTTCCAAACACAATCTGGCATCATCCATGCGACAATCGCTGTAAGCCACCCCGCCAACCAAGCCCTCCCGTTTTAAGCTGGGAATTGCGTCGAGAACTTCTTCTTTGCTTAAAGACTTGTGTTTTTCAACAATATATTTTCCGCTTAAAAGATCATAAAGCCAAACACCTACCTTCATCATCCACAAAGGCCGTCGGTCGCCGCGATAGACCGGAATCACAAAACGCAAAGGTTTGACTAAATACGGGACATTTTTCCATTGAATAAACCTCTCGCGCAATGATTCAGCGACGAGATCAAACTCAAAACTTTCCAAATACCGCAATCCGCCGTGCACAAGTTTGGTCGATCGACTAGATGTGCCGCTGGCAAAATCTTCTTTTTCCACAAGCGCAACACTTAAACCCGTTCGAGAAGCAATATTGGCAATCGCCGCTCCATTGATTCCACCGCCGATGACAAGAAGGTCATACTCTTTTTTAGAAAAAATTTCGTGAAGATTTCGCGTCATTGCGCCCTAGCCTGTCTGACTGCTTTTTGCCAACCTGCATAAAGCGTTTGAATTTGCGCTGATGATAATTGCGGTATAAAAATACATGCCTTTTTTTGCAACTTTTTAAAATCTCTTTTGGCATTCCATAAGCCGACTGTTACGCCCGCTAAAAGAGCAACTCCTTTTGCAGTTGTATCAATCATCGCCGGACGCACAATACGCCTAGCAAGAATATCAGACTGAAACTGCATCAAGAAATCATTTTGACAAGCTCCGCCATCGGCATTAAGAAAAGAAATCTTTTTGCCAAATTCTTTTTCCATCAGGTCAAAAACATCTTTTGTCTGATAGGCAATCGCCTCTAAGGCGGCGCGAATCAAATGATTAATGTTAACTCCACGCGTTAAACCCGTCACAATCCCCCGTGCGTGACTGTCCCAATAGGGAGCGCCTAAGCCTACAAAAGCTGGAACAATATAAACACCGTTATTGTCTTTAACTTGTTTGGCAATATGCGCTGTTTCCGACGAGCTTTTAATCATTTTAAGTTCATCGCGCAACCATTGGATCAATGCGCCACCAATAAATACCGAACCCTCCAGCGCATATACCGGATCACCTTTCGCATCAGACGCAAGCGTTGTCAATAATCCATGTTTTGAAAACACACACTTTTGCCCTGTGTTAAGAACAAAAAAACATCCCGTCCCATACGTGTTTTTACTGGTGCCAGCCTGATGACATCCTTGCCCATAAAGTGCCGCTTGCTGATCCCCCATAACCGCAGCAATGGGCACATCGCTTAAAGCAGTTTCTTTATTATTGGCGTAACCAAAGATAGAGCCGGATTTTTGCACGGTTGGCAAAATGGGTTGCAGAATATCAAAAATTTTTAAAAGTTCTTTATCCCACTTCTTTTCGTGAATATTAAAAATAAGTGTGCGCGACGCATTAGTCATATCCGTAACATGCGCTTGCCCGCCGGTTAATTTCCAAATGAGCCAACTATCAATTGTCCCAAAACAAATTTCACCACGCTCTGCACGACGACGTAAACCCTTAACATTATCTAAAAGCCATTTGATTTTTGTCGCCGAGAAATACGCATCCAACACAAGCCCCGTTTTGCAATGCACAAGCGTCAATTTCTTTTTATACGCCGGACTGGCACAAAGATCCGCGGTGCGCCGACACTGCCAAACAATAGCGCGACTAACCGGCTGGGATGTTTTACGATCCCAAAGAACTGTTGTTTCACGCTGATTGGTTATCCCCATCGCAGAAATATCTTTGGCAGAAATTTTAGCCTGTTCTAAAGCCGCATTAATTACGCAAACACATGATCGCCAAATTTCATCTGCATCATGCTCAACCCAGCCGGAAAAAGGATAATACTGCTTAAATTCCCTATATGCACTGGCAAGAACTTGCGCATTTTGATCAAAGATAAAAGCACGCGAACCGGTCGTACCTTGGTCAATCGATAAAATATATTTCTTCATTTTATTTGCCAGAACCACTCATCAAACGTTGTTTATTCTTTTCATAAACCTGCGGACCCAAAATCTTTTGCGCCAGCATGTCCTTGTTCTGCCCATTGTCAAAATCGTATTCCATAACCGCTACCACCTGCAAAATACGAGCAAACGGCATTTCTAACATCTCGGGACTGCCATGAGCCATCTCGTCGATAAAATTAGCATAATAAACAGCTGGTTTTTGAATTCGAACTCCTTGCGCAGAATAATCTTTAATAAATTCCTGCACGACAACTTGCTTATCTTCACGATTAATAATAAGGTCCCAAGTCTTACCAGAAGTTTTCAAAGCTTCCATAATCTGATCAAGACCTACTTCATCTTTAACCTCAACCGCTTCTTCTTTGCCTTCTGCAGCTTCTTCTGCCGAATTTTCGTTTTCGCCGGCTTGCGGGATTTTTTGTATACCGTTGGGACCCATCACATAACCCGGCGGAAGTTGGGAAACCTGACCTTTTCTTGCGCCACCCTTTGGTTTATTTCTCATCGCAACCGCCGCCCCACTTTCTGCTAAACTTGGAAAACTCAAAACCAGAACACATACAAAAACCAAAAATTTAACTCTCATTATTTTTCCTTTTTTTATCAAACATCCGCCTAAACACCACGGCCATTATAACAAACACACGGGGAATATACTGCTTCTTCTTGAATTTTGGTCTAAGAAAATCAATAGAACACCCAAACCAATGATTTAAATAATTTCAATTTCGCAAATTGCGTTTGGGTATCTTCATAAGATTTTTATTTCTTTTTTGTGGATCTAAAACTTCAACTTCTAAATGAAAGAATTTTCTTTGCTGCAAGCCTATTGTAGATCCGGCCGACAAACGACCCAAAGAATCAATAGCACCCGAAAGCCCTGTATTGGCAACCCGTACAGTTGGAATCCTATTTTCCACGGCATGAATAATCGAATGCTCTGCATGCATCAAAAGACCGGCCTTTTGCGAAAACCAGCCATTATTAAGCAATACCACAACAAAATCTGCACCATCCTTTGCATATTGCCGAAAAACATCTGCGATATTATCTTCCGAACAAATTGCCACACCAAAACGGGCCTTTTGACCACTTGTTCTTGAAGTGATTTCCATAAGATCCGACGAGGCTCCCGGCACAAGCCGGGGACTTTGGATATGAAAAACTTTGGCAAATGTTTTCCAGAATATTGTCGACGGAATATATTCGGTCAACGGAATCAAATGACGCTTATGATAAATCTTTTGCACGATACCGTTCTCATCCAAAAAAACCGCACTATTATGCATACCCTGCCCATCAGCAATCGTCGCCCCAATCAAAAACGGGACACCGGATTCTTGCACAAATGCAGAAATTTTTATTCTCAAAAGATCATCGTCTAAGAAATCCATTGGGACTGCTGTTTCTGGCCAAACGACTAAATCCGGCTTTGAATTTTTAAGTGCTTGCCTAGTTAAAACTATAATATTTTCAGCAATCTCCTCAACTCTTTCTAAAGAAATCTCACCGTGGTAATCAATATTCGGTTGCACAACGCAAATCCTAAAAACAGCTTTAGGCGCAGGCTTCCTTTGAACGCAAATAAGAAATCCATAATTATAAACTAATGTCACCAAAAAGATAACCGCACCCAGGGATACTATTTTCAAACTAAGACGTTTTAGACGAAACAACAGCAAATGCAAAAGATAATTTACGCAGATAAGCAAAAAAGAAATTCCAAAAGAGCCTAAAAACCCCGCTATCTGCAAAAAATAAATGTCAAAACTTTGACTGTGCCCCAAATCCCACGATTGGCCGAACATCAAAATTTTTCTTAAAAATTCTGATACAACCCATGCGCAGGAGACATAAAAGACTTTCAAAAATTTATTCATTTTCTCCGACGGATACAACGCCGAAAAAATAACCGCCTGACTGCTTAGGGCAATGCACAGCAAGACATACCCCGCAAAACTATAGGGAATCATCCAGTTAACAGCGGCAAAGTTAGCCAGCAAACCAAAAAGAAAACCCGCCTGAAGGCGGGCGAATAATTTTCTTTGCTCAAAAATCCAAAAAAGAGGGATGGCAAAAATCCATGCCAAGAAAGAAAATCCCTTTAAAAAAAGTATATTGGGAAAAGAAAGGGAGAACAAAATCGCCGAAACGAGAATCGGCAAACCCATGAGAATATCCTAAGAAAAAGCCGGCCCCTTAGAAAAAGTCATTTCCAAAAGACCGGCTTAAAACTATAAAAAAATTACTTTTGTACTGAATCAGCTTGTGGTAAACCTTGCAAAAGCGCAACAGCCCGCTTAAAATTGTTTCCGTCTTGGTTCTTGCGAAAAATCTCGACGGATTTCTCGGCCTGTGCGCGTGCTAACGTATAGTTGCCGGCTAAACCTAAATTCGTCGCCAGCAAATAATGCGCCTGTCCGTTTTCGGGATCAACGCGTGTTGCAACTAAAAAAGTATCAACAGCACGATTATAATCTTTTAAATGCATGTACGTCTGACCAAGAATAATGTAACCTTGCACATCTTTGGGATTTTCACGAATAGCATCATCAAAACTTTTAATCGCCGCCTTGATGTCCCCTTTTTGTAAAGATGCTAACCCTGCCGCAATAAGCGGATTAGCCGCCGCAGAAGCAGACGAGGCACTCATTTTTCCTTCACCAGAAACCACCTTAGCACCATCTGTTTTTTTAGCTTCACCACATCCAGCAAAAATAGCAATCACCGCAAGAATCAATAAACCTTTTTTCATAACCTTCTCCTATTTTTAATTTCCCCTTAATAAAAACCAAACACTATACTTTAACTGACGACGTTAAATACCGCCGCACACTTTCTGCAACGGCGCGTCCTTCATTAATCGCCCAGACAACCAAAGACTGCCCCCGGCGCATATCTCCGGCGGCAAAAACGCCGTCAACGCTGGTCATGCGATTACCGTCAGTCTTAACATTACCACGCTCATCTAACGCTACGCCCAAATCTTCAATCATTCCACTCTTAACCGGCCCTAAAAATCCTAAGGCCAACAAAACCAAATCTGCTTCAACGCTAAATTCTGTTCCAGCGATTTCTTTCATCGCACTTCGTCCTGTTGCCGGATCTTTAGGCCCAAACTCCACACGCACACCATGCAACTTTTTAACCACACCATTCTCGCCAGTAAATTTCTTTGTTAAAATCGCAAAATCGCGCTCTACTCCTTCTTCATGCGAAGAGGAAGTGCGCTCAATAAAAGCCCAATTGGGCCACGGGTTATCAGAGGCGCGTTGTTTCGGCGGCTTTGGCAGAAGCTCAAAATTTTTAACGCTGATAGCTCCCTGACGAATAGACGTCCCAATACAATCGGAACCGGTATCCCCGCCACCTAAGACAATAACTTTTTTGCCTTTTGCACTAATGCGTTTCTCGTCAGAAATTGTCTGTCCTTGATTAAGCCGATTTTGTTGTGTTAAAAAATCCATGGCAAAATGCACGCCGTTTAACTGCCGCCCTTCGACGGGAATGTCGCGTGGAGTTTCAGCCCCACCAGCAAGGACAACAGCGTCATACTGAGCAACCAAATCTTTAGCCGCAATATCTTTTCCTACACAAACACCAATTTTAAACTTAATGCCTTCCTCACGCATGCGTTTGACACGCCGTTCAATGACCCACTTTTCAAGTTTAAAATCAGGAATACCCAGCGCTAAAAGCCCGCCAACAACTTCGTTCTTTTCATAAACAGTGACATGGTATCCTGCTTTATTAAGCTCATCGGCCGCCGACAAACCAGCTGGACCAGATCCGACAACTGCCACCTTTTGACCGCTACGATAAGCCGGAGGATGGGCTTTAAGCCAATTTTCAGCATAAGCTTTTTCAACAATCGAAACCTCAATATTTTTAATCGCAACGGCTGGTTTATTAATCGCCAATACACAAGAATTTTCGCAAGGCGCCGGACAAACGCGACCAGTAAATTCAGGAAAATTATTTGTTTTATGCAAACGCTCCATCGCTTCTTGCCAACGATTTTTGTAAACCAAATCATTCCAATCCGGAATAATATTATTGATCGGACAACCTGATTGACAAAAGGGGACACCGCAATCCATGCACCGACTGCCTTGCTGGCGCAATTTTTCCTCAACCATATGCAAATGAAATTCCTTAAAGTGCTTAACCCGTTGGGCCGCTGGCTCGTCAGAAAAGTCTTCGCGCTCAATTTTCATAAAACCTTTAATGTCGCCCATAATCAAAACCTTTATAGAATTTAACATCCGTAGGGAACGGTCGCGACCGTTCCCTACCAAGATTAACTGGCCTCACCCTGCGCTAGCAACAACTAAACTCGCCGCTTCTTCGACAATCTTGCGATAATCCGTCGGATAAACTTTGACAAATTGAGATACAACATTTTTCCAGTCCGCTAAAACTTTTGTCGCAACTGGACTGCCTGTCAACAAAGCATGTTTTTCAATTAAAATTTTTAATTCTTTTTGATCTACCGGATCCGTCACGGAAAACAACTCAACCATTCCTAAATTACAACGATTTTTAAAATCCCCGTCCTTGTCCCACACATAGGCAATTCCACCACTCATACCAGCCGCAAAATTGCGTCCCGTCGGCCCCAAGACAACCACCCGTCCACCGGTCATATATTCACAACCATGGTCGCCAACGCCTTCAACGACGGTGTGCGCCCCGCTATTTCGAACACAAAAACGCTCACCAGCAATTCCGCGAAAGAAAGCTTCTCCTAAAATTGCGCCATAAAGCACAACATTACCGACGATAATATTATTTTCGGCTACAAAATTCGCTTTCTTTGACGGGTAAACAATGATCCTGCCGCCGGACAAACCCTTGCCGACATAATCATTGCAATCACCTTCCAAAGTCAACGTAACGCCATTGGCCAAAAAAGCTCCAAAGCTCTGTCCTGCCGACCCACTAAATTGAATTTGAATCGTATTGTCTGGTAAACCGGCTAACCCATGATTTCTAGCAATCTCTGCACTGAGCATAGTCCCCACGGTGCGATTGATATTGTGTATTTCATGGCTAAAGGCAATGGGCTTTTTATTGATAATCGCCTGCTGACAACGCTCAATAAGCTCATTATCCAAAGCCTTTTCTAAACCATGCTCCTGACGAGAAACATGATGAATCGCCACCTCTGGGGGCACATCAGGCTTATGCAAAATATTAGTCAAATCAATGCCCTTGGCTTTCCAATGGTCAATAAGTTCGCACGTCTCCAAACAATCCACACGACCGACAAGCTCTTCAAATTTCTTAAAACCTAACTGCGCCATAAGCTCGCGCACTTCTTCTGCCACAAACATAAAATAATTGATAACATGCTCTGGTTGTCCGACGAAAAGTTTTCGAAGTTCTGGATCTTGCGTCGCAACTCCAACAGAACAAGTATTCAAATGACATTTACGAAGCATGACACAACCCATCGAAATAAGAGCAATCGTGGAGAAACCAAACTCATCAGCCCCCAACATCCCTGCAATAACCACATCACGTCCTGTTTTAAGTTGCCCGTCGGTCTGCACGCGAATACGCCCGCGCAAATCATTCATCACTAAAACCTGTTGGGTCTCGGCAATACCCAATTCCATCGGCAACCCCGCATGCTTAATCGACGTTTGGGGAGAAGCGCCCGTCCCGCCTTCATAACCGCTGATCAAAAGATGATCTGCCTTGCCCTTAGAAACTCCGGCGGCAATCGTGCCAACCCCAATTTCCGAAACAAGCTTTACTGAAACATCCGCTTTATCATTAGCATTTTTCAAATCATGAATCAGTTGCGCTAAATCCTCGATCGAATAAATATCGTGATGCGGCGGCGGAGAAATAAGCTGTACGCCCGGAGTCGTATAACGAGTCTTGGCAATGTCTTTGCTGACTTTGTGTCCGGGAAGCTGTCCGCCCTCGCCGGGTTTGGCTCCCTGCGCCATTTTAATTTGCAATTGATCTGCATTGACCAAATACTCAATGGTCACCCCAAAACGACCTTGCGCAACTTGCTTGATGCGGCTGCGTTTCAAATCCCCATTGGGCAAACGCTTAAAACGTTCGGGGTCTTCGCCGCCCTCGCCGGTATTTGAAAATCCGCCCATGCGGTTCATCGCAACAGCGAGTGTTTCGTGAGCTTCCTTTGAAATTGAGCCATAGCTCATCGCCCCTGTGGCGAAACGTTTAACAATTTCGCCAGCTGGCTCAACTTGTGATATGTCAATAGAGGGACGTTTTTTAAAATTTAAAAGCCCGCGTATCGTCGCTAAATTGCTGGCCTGGTTATTAATAAGCGCAGAAAATTTCTTGAAAATTTTAAAATCATTAGAACGAACCGAATGTTGCAAAAGAGCAATGGTTTGCGGATTATATTGATGATGCTCGCCCTGCGCACGCCAGCCATAATCGCCGCCAACATCAAGCATTTGATCATAAGAATTATCATCCGGGTAAGCGGCCTTATGTCGACGCAAACTTTCTTGCGCAACAATATCAATCCCAATGCCGCCAATGCGAGATGGAGTCGCGGTAAAATATTTTTCAATAAACGCTTCGCCCAAACCAACCGCTTCAAAAATCTGCGCTCCGCAATAAGACTGAATCGTTGAAATCCCCATTTTGGAAATAATTTTAAATAATCCTTTACGGGTGGCTTTAATATAATTCTTTTGCGCATCCTTAAACGTCAAAGTCGACGGATACTGTCCATCCTTAATTTGCATTTCAATCGTTTCAAAAATAAGATAGGGATTAATACAGTTTGCGCCATAACCAATAAGTGTGGCAAAATGGTGCATTTCGCGCGCTTCACCAGTTTCTAAAACCAAGCTTACTTTTGTGCGGGTTCCCTGACGAATCAAATGCTGATGCAATCCCGAGCAAGCCAACAAAGACGGCATAGGCACACGGTTTTTGTCAACACCTCGATCCGAAAGAATTAAAATCGAAAACCCTTTTTCTATAGCCGCATCCGCCGCCTGAAAAACGCCTTCCAAGGCTACTTCCAAACCTTGCGGCCCATCGGCTTTATTAAAAATAATCGGTAAAACCATTGCACGTAAATTTCCCTGATTGACCTCACGGATTTTTTCGAGCTCTTCATTGGTGATTATCGGGCGAGAAACCCGCAAGCGATGACAATGCGCAGGCGTCTCATCTAAAAGATTGCCTTCGGCGCCCAACATCACATTTTCGTCCATAACAATTTCTTCACGAATAGCATCAACCGGTGGATTAGTCACTTGCGCAAAAAGTTGTTTAAAATAATTGTATAAAGGCTGCGGCCGTTGACTTAAAATCGCCAAAGGCGTATCCGCCCCCATAGAACCTGTAGCTTCCTCGCCATTAAGTGTCATCGGATCAAGAATAATTTTAATATCTTCTAATGTGTAACCAAACGCGCGCTGACGCTCAACTAAAGTTGTTTCATCAAGGCCGTGGACTCGACGAGGCTGCGGCAATTGACTTAGATCAACAACATTTTCACGAAGCCACATTTCATAAGGCTGACGGGCAGCGTAATCATTTTTGATTTGAGCATCATCGATAATCCGGCCTTCTTGCGTATCAATCAAAAACATTTTACCCGGCTCAAGTCGCCCTTTTTTTACAACATTTTCAGGAGCAACTGGCAACACTCCCGTTTCGGAAGCCATAATGACCGTATCCTCATTGGTCACCCAATAACGCGACGGACGAAGCCCATTGCGGTCTAGCAATGCGCCGATATAGCGGCCATCGCTAAAAGCAATCGACGCTGGGCCATCCCACGGCTCCATCAAACACGAATGATATTCATAAAAAGCTTTCTTCTGAGGCGACATCGACTCATGCGCACTCCACGCTTCAGGAACCATCATCATAATCGCATGAGGCAAAGAACGGCCGCTTAAAACGAGCATTTCCAAAACATTGTCAAACGTCG
>CAZNNZ010000038.1:0-14398 GCA_964574575.1 uncultured Planctomycetales bacterium | reverse complement strand
CTGCGGCTGAGGAAGCTAATAATTCTAAAAGTGTGTTTTTGGCGAATATGCCGCAAGAAGTTCGAACGCCCATGAACACGATTTTGGGTTTGGTGGATTTGACGCTCGACACACAACTTTCACCGGAGCAACGGGATAATCTGACGATTATCAAAAATGCCGGTGATATTCTTTTGAGTTTACTCAATGACATTTTAGACCTTTCTCGCGTTGAGGCTGGCAAGATTCAGCTTGAAAATATTGAGTTAAGTATTTCTAATATTCTTCAAAGAGTTTGTAAAGGTTTGGAAGTTTTGTCGCGCAATAAGAAAATTGAACTTGTTCGTCAAGTCGATGAAAATATTCCTGCGATTTTAATCGGTGACCCGGTACGCATTCGGCAGATTTTGGTCAATTTGATTAACAATGCTATCAAGTTTACGTTTCAAGGGCAGATTACAACGAGTATTAAGCTAATCAATAATGTCGACGGAGTTTGCGAATTGCAATTTGCTGTTAAGGATCAAGGTGTGGGAATTGCACAAGATAAACTGGAGACGATTTTTGAAGCTTTTACGCAAGCAGATGCTTCGACGACGCGGCGTTTTGGCGGCACTGGACTGGGATTAGCAATTTCTAAACGTTTGGTAGAAATGATGGGCGGCCGGATTTGGGTTGAAAGCGAAGAATTTAAAGGTAGTACGTTTATTTTTACTGTTAAGCTGCGTCTCGGAGAAAAAGCAGAAAATGTTGTTATGGCTCCGATTCAAGAAATTGCTTCTGTTGCCAAGGAAGTTAAGAGTGTGCGGATTTTGTTGGCGGAGGATAACTTGGTTAATCAAAAGATTGCGGCCAAGATGCTTGAAAAAAAAGGATGGAGCGTTAAGGGAGCTGAAAACGGCAAACAAGTTTTGGAGTACCTTTTGGCCGAACAATTTGATGTGATTTTGATGGATGCTCAAATGCCTGTTTTAGATGGATTTGAGGCGACGCGCTTGATTCGTCAAGCAGAAAAAGAAACGGGCAAACATATTCCCATTGTTGCGCTTACTGCGCATGCTATGGCCGGTGACCGGCAAAAATGCCTGGATGCGGGAATGGATGGATATGTTTCTAAACCAATTGATCGACAAAAACTTTACGAAGCAATTGAAAGTGTTGTCTAAAGTTTTTTAAAGAAAAGGAAACCCGATGGACAAAAAAGTGATTGATCTTCCCGAAGTGATGGAGCGCGTGCAGGACGACAAAGAGCTTTTATTGGAGCTTTTTGAAATTTTTACTAATGATTATTTGCAAAAGATGAAGATATTAAAGTCTGCCATAGAGAAAAAGAATTTTGAAGAGATCAAGGACATTGTTCATTCGATTAAAGGTGCTTCGGGAAATATTTCTGCTAAAGCTGTTCACGCGACCTGCGTTAGCATTGAAGAGCTTTGTGCAAAGAAAGATATCGCAGGCGTGCAAGTCGCTTTACCTTTGTTGGATGGACATTTTAAGGAATTACAGCAGTGTATAGCAGAGATTCAGGTAGAGTTTGGTGGTTAATTTAATGTGAGGTAAAAAAATGGTACGTAGTATTTTTATGTTGACGATGATCATGTTAGCTCTTTTGCTGGGGGCTTTTTATTATGCTTTTTACACGCCGGGCTTGGTGCAAAGAGCGGCGCCCGCGTTTATTGCAAAGTATGTTCCTGACGTGACTTTAAATTCACTGGAAATCGGTGGTCAGTCTATCTCTTATCCAGAAGTTTTAAAGCTGTACAATATTAAAGCTGAAATCCAGTGGCAGAATCAAACTTATCAAATTCGAATTGCAGAATTGGATTTTTTAAATTTCCAGACCTTTGTGCGCCTGCAACAGCAAGCTTTGCTGGAGATTTCTGGGCTTACCGTCCAGAGAAAAGACTTAGAAATTTATGATGCAGCTTTAAGCTTGACGATTAACCTTGTGGACAAAACGCTGGGGAATTGTGCCATTGTCCTTAAAGATGGCGAAGTCAAAATTCCGCCGTATCATTTAACCCGCACTTATGCACGTATTGAAGCTAGCAAAGAAATTTTTAAAGTCCCGGAGTTTAAAGTTCAGGCCTACGGCGGGTTGGCTAAGGGAAATATCGAAAAGACCTTTGTTCCAAAAGTTTCAGAAACACTTCTTGTCGAATTTAGTGACCTTAAAAGTCAGGAATTAACAGCGTTTAATAAGCGGCTTTTTTCGCAGGTTAGTGGCGAATTTGGCGGGACTTTTAGGCTTTCTCGTGTCGAGGGAGAACTTCAGATTTTTGCTATTATGGCCGAGATTTCTAAAGGGGGGACTTTAGCGCCTAATCTTTATAAAAAGATTAGCGGATATATTATTGATGAAGAAACTCTTTCTAAAGCAGCGCATTTGATTGAAACAAATGGTAAGCTGGATTTTGACAATGCACAAGTCCGTGTTCTTAAGCTTAACCAAAGTGTCGCTGGAGTTACAGTTACACTTGAAAACAAAAAAGAAAAACTTTCCATTCATGAAACCGTTAATATTGATATTGGCCGTATTTTGGCAAAGTTTGATTGGAAAAGATAAATTCTTATGTTTCGTGTATTTATTACGCTGTGTGTTTTAGGAGTATTGTGTTATTTTAATGCGTTGGAAAATCCGTTTGTTCATGACGATGTCGTTTTTATTCTTCAAAATCCCAAAGTCCACCAGCTTTCTGGCATGGGTGAAGTTTTTGATAAAAGTTCTTTTGCCCCGCAATCAATTGCCGTTGCAAATTCGTATTACCGCCCTTTCTTAGATATTGTCTATCGTTTGGAGTATTGGTTTTTTGGGATTTCTCCAGCGGGATATCATCTGTTTAACATCGTTTTGCATTTGGCCAATGCTTTTTTGATTTTTGTTTTTTTATGCTGGTTAAGCAAAAGAGAGATTTTGTCTGCACTTGTTGCAATGTTTTTCTTGGTCCATCCTGTGCAAACAGAAGCGGTTGCTTGTATTTCGGGTATATCAAATCTGCTTTTTGCGTTTTTTCTACTTTCTTCATTTTTGTTTTATATCAGGACGGCGGATCGGGGCCATTTTTTGAGCTTGGGCGCTCAAGCGTGGGCGTATAGCAGTGCGCTGATTCTCTTCGGGGCAGCACTTTTATGCAAAGAACAGGCCATTGTTTTGCCCCTGCTTTTGTTGCTTTATGAATTATGTTTTCCAAGAGTTACAGGTTTTAATAACTTAGGTTGGCGTCTTCGTCTTACTGGATTTTTGATTGTGAGCGGCGGGTATTTTTTATGGCGCAAGATTGTCATTGGCGGATTTTTAAATTCTTTTGTCAGCAATTGGGGCGAATTTTATTTGCGGCTTAAATCTTTTCCTGCGATGATTATGAACCATTTGCAGACAGTTTTTTTGCCGATGGATTTACATTATTATCGTAGTTATGACATTCTCTTGCCGTGGGTATTGCCAGCTTTAAGTTTTGCTCTTTTTATTTTGGTCTGTGTTTTGATTTGGTATATTTTGCCCAAAAAAAGTCAGCCATTGTTTAGTTTTGGTTTGGGTTGGTTTTTTCTGACACTCTTGCCGACCACAAGCATGATTCCTTTGGTGCACGAATATTCTTTGATTGCGGCTTTTGAACATTTTTTGTATTTGCCTTTAGCGGGACTTTTGTGGAGTTTGTTTATCGGGTTGGATTTTCTTGCGGACCAGATTTTTCACAAGAACAGTTCCAGCGTTAAAAAAGTTTTTGGTGTTGTTATGATTATTGCGTGTGTTATTTTAACGCAGACGCAAACTAAGATGTGGAAAAGCGAGATTGTGCTTTTTAAGAAAGCGGTAAAATACGAAAACAATATGGGGCGCCTGCACCTGCTTTTGGCCAAAGCGTATCATGCGGCGGGTGATCTTTCGCAAGCTAAGCGTCAATATGCGATCACTCGGGACATTATGTCACGGTATCTTGCTAAGGTTCGCGATCCAAGGGTTCGGCCGTTTTATGAGGGTTTTTTAAGAGAGAGTTTGTTGGGATTAGCGACGAGCAGTCAGGCGCTTGGGGATTATTTGCAAGAACAAAAGTATTACAAGGAAGTTTTGGTTTTGACGCCAGCAGATACGGCTGTTTTGAATAATTTAGGTGTTGTTACGATCCGTTTAGGCCAGCGACAAGAAGCGTTGGGATATTTTAATGAGGCTTTAAGAATCGATTCAGGTTTTGGGCCTGCCCAAAATAATTTAAAACATTTATTAGAACAAAAACTTTAAAATTTTATGACCTTTTCTTTTCAGATTATTGCCGCAGGAATTGCTGTTTTGCTTTTGGGTGTGTTGGGGATTTTGTTTCTTATTCCAACGGAAAAGACAAAGCGCTCGCGTTCTTTTAAAGAAAATAATGCAAAGCCGCAAGAGCCGCTGTCTAAAGATTGGCAAGCGGTGAGCCTTAAGCTAGAGAGGCATATTCAGGCTTTGCGCAAAGAAGTTGGAGAGTATCAAAAAACAAAAATGACTTTAGAGCGCGATCTTGCTGTTGAGAAGCAGAAGTATAGCAAGTTGCAGGAAAAACTTGCGCAAGAACGTGACTGGCAAAAAAAAGAAGAAGATGATATTCAAAAGAAGGCTAATGAAATTTTGGCGCTTAAGAATGACTTGCGCAAAATAGAGCATGATTTGGGAGTGATGCATTCAGAGCGTTTGAGTTTTGAGCGCCAGGCGCGGGAAGCAAAAATCGAAAATGATTCGTTGGCACAGGTCCGACGGAACCTCGAGCTGCATGTGCAAAAAATTGAAGCGGAGAATGATACTTTGCGCAAGCAAATTAAAGAATTGCGTTGGGAGACACAACGGCTTTCCGAGAAAAAAGATGCTGAAAGTTGGGTGCCGAAGGAAGATTTTCAAAAGCTTGCCGATCAACTTCGCACTAAAGAAAAAGACCTCGCCCGTTTAAGAGAACAATTAAAAAAAGAAACGTTGTAAAAAAATAGTTTACGGCCGCAGGGATGGAGTTATGTCCCTAAGCGAGTTTGGCGAGCGCCGGTTTTCTTTGGCGAAGATTTAAGTTTTGGTCTTGGCGCGAGACACTGTTTGAGCGTGGGATATAGCTCCATCTCTGCAGCAAGGGTCGTTGGGGAAATAGTGGTTGTTTCCTTAAGCAAAAACGGCTATAATGACCGGCTTAAAAGGATTGGTCATTATGCGATTTGCCCGACGGACAGATTGGGAATTAAGCCCGAATAAGATTAGCGGTATTCTTGAGGATTTTAAAAAACGCGGGCCAGCGATTTTGGATTTGACACAATCGAATCCTACGGCTTGCGGGTTTTCATATCCTGTCGATAAGCTTTTAGCGAAGCTTTCAGATGTGCCTAGCATGATGTATAATCCGTCGAGCAAAGGCCTTTTGACGGCACGCGAAGCTCTTGTTTTATATTATCAGCGTCAGGGTATTGAGCTTTCGCCCGAACAAATTTTTTTGACCGCCAGCAGTTCTGAGGCCTACTCATTTATTTTTCGACTCTTGGCTAATCCGGGGGAAACCGTCCTTTTCCCTTGCCCAAGTTATCCGTTGTTTGACTTTTTGGTGGATCTTAACGATTTAGAAAGTGGCTTTTATTCACTTTTTTATGATGGGCAATGGGTCATTGATTTGGGTCAGTTGGAAAGTAATATTGCGCCCAAGACCAAGGCTCTTGTGACCGTTAATCCTAATAATCCGACGGGAAATTATGTTAACAGTGAGGAATTAAAAAGTTTAAATAGGATTTGTCAGAAAGCTGATTTGTCCCTCATTAGTGATGAGGTTTTTTTTGATTATGCTTTTGACCAAAAACAAAGTTTTGTTTCCTTCGCCGCTAACAGAGAAAATTTGACGTTTACTTTAGGCGGACTTTCTAAAACGCTGGGTTTGCCGCAAATGAAATTGTCGTGGATTGTTGTTAATGGGCCGGATGCAATTCTTAAAGAGGCTATCGCTCGTCTTGAAATTATTGCGGATACATATCTTTCGGTCAATACGCCGGTACAAAACGCTTTAGCCTCGTGGTTGACCTTGCGGCCTGCCATTCAAGAAAAGATCCGAAGCCGTGCGTTGGCCAATCGCGAATTTTTGGTGAAAAGTTTTGAACAAGAGACTTTGGGAACTGTTTTGCATGCGCAGGGCGGATGGTATATGATTGTCAAGTTGCTTGATGGCTTTGACGAAGAAAATATTGTCGAGCAATTATTGCTGCGTGATCAGGTTTATGCTCACCCGGGATATTTTTTTAACTTTAGTGATGAACCATATTTGATTTTAAGCCTTTTGCCGCCGGAAGAAATATTTCGTGAAGGCGTCAATAGGATTGTAATGCGATTGAAGAAAATTTTATAAATGTTTTAGGCTCGGGTCCTGTCGCTGCGGACCCTGCTGTCCTCGCAAGCTGCGGGCAGCAGGGGACCCCCTTCGCGCCACCCGAGCTTATATAAAGGAAAATAAAATATGGAAATTGGAATTGTCGGGTTACCAAATGTCGGGAAATCAACACTCTTTAATGCTTTGACTGGTGCGGGGGTTGCGGCGGAAAATTTCCCCTTTACGACCATTGAACCTAATATTGGGATTGTGCCTTTGCCCGACGAGCGGTTGAATGTTCTCGCTGAAAAAAATGAGAGCGTTAAAATTACGCCAGCTGGTATTCGTTTTGTCGATATTGCCGGCATTGTCAAAGGTGCCAGCCAAGGTGAAGGCTTAGGGAACAAATTTCTTTCTCATATCCGCAGTGTCGACGCGATTTGTCATGTGGTGCGTTGTTTTAAGGATGAAAATGTCGTCAATGTCTTAGGTGATCTTGACCCGCTTAATGCGGCGGACATTATCGAAACCGAACTTTTGCTGGCGGATTTACAACAAGCGCAAAAGGCTTTGGATAAATATAAAAAACCGGCGCAGGCGGGGGATAAAGTCGCTAAAGAAAAAACGGCCGTGCTTGAAGCGGCGATGAAGGGTTTTAATGACGGAAGATCAGCTCGCTCGCAGGGGCTTTCAGCAGAGCTCGTTGCAGAATATCAATTCTTGACGTCTAAGCCGATTGTTTATGTGGCCAATGCCGACGAGGGTGGCGCATCCCCAGAGCTTTTGACACCTTTGCAAGAGCGGGCCAAAAAAGAAAATGCAGAAGTTGTTGTGCTTTGCACAAAGATTGAGGCGGAAATTTTGGAGCTTCCCGTTGAAGAGCGTGCTTCGTATTATGACAGCGCCGGAATTACTTCCCCGGGGCTGGCGACTTTAGCACGCGCTGGGCAGAAGCTTTTAAATCAGATTTGTTTTTTTACCTCGGGCCCGCAAGAAACTCGCGCGTGGCTTATTACGCAGGGCACTAAAGCGGTCAAGGCGGCTGGTAAAATTCACAGTGACATTGAACGCGGGTTTATTCGCGCGGAAATTCACAAGTATAAGGACCTTGTCGAACTAGGTTCTTATAAAGCGATCCAAGAAAAAGGTTTGGTTTCGCTGGAAGGCAAAGATTACGAAATGCAAGATGGGGATGTGGTCTATTTTCGGTTTAGTGTTTGAGATGATTATAAAAGTGGGGGGAATATGACAAAAAGAAAGAAAACGGCTAAGAAAGTTATTTCATCGACGCATCGTCCGGATTGGGACCAGTATTTTTTAAAACTGGCGATGCTGGCTTCCGAACGGGCGACGTGTCCGCGGATGCATTGCGGATGCGTTTTGGTTAAGAACAAAAATGTTATTTCAACTGGATATAATGGTTCAATTCCCGGCGATGAACACTGTGAGGATATTGGTTGTTTGGTCGTCGATAATCATTGTGTTCGTACGGTGCATGCGGAGATGAATGCGCTGGTGCAGGCCGCCAAGCGCGGCCATGCGGTTGAGGGCGCAACGGCCTATGTGACAAACATGCCTTGCACGACGTGTGCGAAATCTCTTATTACGGCGGGAATTAAACGTGTCGTTGTGTTTTCTGATTATCATGATACGCTGGCTACAGAATTTTTTGCTGTAGCGCAAGTGCAGATTGACAAGATTGCGATGCCGGATGTTCAGATCAAATATGATTTAACGAGTTATTCTTCTGCGCGAAAATAAACAAAGGAAAAATATGGCGAATCTTAAAGTTTTGATGGCCGACGATGAACCCGATATTCTTGAAGTTATGGCCAAACGCGTTAAAGCTGCAGGGTATGATGTGGTCACAGCTGTCGACGGAGAAGACGCTTGGGAGAAAATTGTTGCCGAAAACCCGGATGTTATTTTGTTGGATTTGACAATGCCAAAACTTGAAGGTTTTGCGTTGCTTAAGCGTTTGCGCGAAAAACCGCCGTCTCTCAAATGGCAGCCGGTTATTATTGTTTCAGCCCGCGAAGAACTTGCCGATATTCAGCAAGGGTTTTCGCTGGAAGCGGATCATTATTTGACTAAGCCCTGTAATATGGATGATGTTCTTAATGCTATTCGTCTTATGGTTAAACTCATTCCTCAGCATAAATTGCCTGGCGAGATGTAAATACGGATTATTTCATGTATACCAAGTTTGTCGTTTTCCCAAAAATTACGAGTTTTGCTAATCCTAAAATCAAGGAGTTAATAAAACTGCGTGATCGTCGTGGACGCTTGAAAACCGGCGTGACTGTTATCGACGGAATACGAGAGATCAAGGCGGCAATTGATGCTGGGGTTTTGATTAAAGAAGCTTTTGTTTGTCCCGCATTATATCAAGGCCAAGCACAGGGTGATGTTGAAAACGGGATTTTAAAAAGTTTGGCAACAGCGAATGTTTCGGTTTTTGAGGTGTCCAAAGAAATTTTTGCAAAAATTTCTTTTGGAGATCGTGCGCAAGGAGTTTTGGTCGTCGGTGTGCCGCAAACGCAAACGATTCCCGATTTAAAAGTGACCAAGAATCCGTTTTTTATGCTGGTTGAAAGTGTTGAAAAACCCGGAAACTTAGGCGCGATTTTGCGCACGGCTGATGCCGTCGGCATTGATGCTTTGTTTGTGAGTGATCAAGCTGTGGATGTTTTTAATCCGAATGTTATTCGTGCAAGTTTAGGAACAGTTTTTAGCGTTGGGGTTATTGTCGAAGCGCCAGAGAAGATTTTGGAATTCTTCAAAAGCAAAAAAGTTAAGGTCGTGGCGGCCACTCCGGCGGCAAAGAAAGTTTATACGGCTGTCGATTTGCATGGCGGGATTGCAATTGCTGTCGGTAGTGAAAAGGACGGTTTAAGTGATTTTTGGTTAAGTGCGGCAGATGAAAAAGTGGTTATCCCGATGAAAGGCAAAGCAGATTCGCTTAACACTTCGGTAGCGGCGGCTTTGATCGCTTATGAGGCCTTAAGGCAACGAAGCGAAGCCATCAAGGCTGACGCGAAAGTGCCGAAAGCAGGAGCTTTCAGCCGAAGCGAAGCCATCAAGGCTGACGCGAAAGTGCCGAAAGCAGGAGCTTTCGGCCGAAGCGAAGGTCAATAAAATGAATACTGCAAAAGAGTCACAACGATTAAATGTTTATTTGGCGCATCAGGGAATTTGCTCTCGGCGCAAAGCGATGGAAGCGATACAAGAGGGCTTTGTCAGCGTCAATGGCAAAGTTGTGCGCGAGCCGTCAACGCCGGTTAATTTAGCCAAAGATCGTGTTGTTTTTGACGGCAAAATTGTTCAGAAAAAATCTTACGAATATATTATGCTCAACAAACCCAGCGGCTATGTGACGACGCGCGAGGATCGCTTCGCGCAAAAAACGGTTTTGGATCTTTTGCCGACGGGCTTGCGGCATTTAAATCCTGTGGGGCGGTTGGACAAAAATACTGAAGGGTTGCTCATTATGACCAATGACGGGGATTTGGCTAATCAATTGACTCATCCGAGTTTTGATGTGGACAAAACTTATCTGGTGCAGATTCAGAAGAGATTAAGTCCCGAGGATCAAAAGAAACTGGAGGCCGGCGTTATGATCGAGGGCGAAAAAACTGCGCCGGCCAAGATTGTCGCGCTTAAGGCTTTGAAAAATGGGTGCGAGTTTTTGATAACAATTCATGAAGGGCGCAAGCGGCAGATTCGTTTGATGTTTAGTCAGGTTGGGCATTATGTGACTTTTCTTAAAAGAATACAGCAGGGGACTTTGTCTTTGGGTAATTTGGAGACGGGAAAGTATCGAGCTTTGACAAAGGAAGAAATTGAAAATTTAAAAATAAAGGAATGATTCTGGGTGCTTGAAGCCAGACGTTGTGAGGAGGAGCGGGCATGGATCCCGCCAAAGGCGGGAGAGCGACGACGAGCATCGAGCGAAGATAAGCCGCGCAGGGGCTTATCAAGCGTTCTGGCGCAAAGCAGGCAGAATCATTAAGGACATTTAAAGCTATGATCACAATCAGCGGATTATCAAAAGGTTTTACCGGACGGACATTATTTAAAGATGTGAGCTTAAGTATTTTTGCCGGCGAAAAGATTGGTTTGACGGGCCCCAACGGTTCGGGAAAGTCGACGCTTTTTTCGATTATCTTAGGGCAAATGGAATCGACCGGCGGCAGTGTGCAGATGCAGAAGAATTTAAACATCGGCCATTTGGCGCAGGAAGCCCATTTTGCTTCGACGCAAACCGTTATGGACGAGGTGACCGCCGGCGATGAGCGCATTAAAAGATTGCTCAAAGAAAAGCATGAGTTGGAAGACGTTAATAAAGCCGACAGCATGCGTTATGGGGATATTTTGCAGGAGCTTGAGTCTGCCGGAATTTATGAATTAGAAAACAAAGCCGAGCGGATTTTGACAGGTTTGGGATTTAAAGAAGAAGAATTTCACAAGCCTGTTAACACGTTAAGCGGCGGCTGGCAGATGCGCACGCTTTTGGCCAAACTCCTTTTATATCCGTATGACATTATTTTGCTCGACGAGCCGACAAACTATTTGGATTTGCATGCCACGCTTTGGCTTAAAGGATTTTTGGCCACTTATCCGGGGACATTTGTGATTATCTCGCACGATAAGATTTTTTTAAATGATGTGACCAATTATACGATTGTTCTTGAAAACGGCCAGATGACCAAGATCAAGGGAAATTATCACGCCTATGAAGAGCAAAAAGATTTGATGCTTCGCTCGATGGAAAAGAAACAAAAGTCGCTGGAGCAGAAAAAAGATCAATTGGAAAAATTTGCCCAGCGCTTTCATGCGCAACCAAACCGTGCGGCGGCTGTTCGCAACAAGCGCAAGATGCTTGAAAAGATTGAAGAACAGCAGGTGGACTTGCCGCAGGAGCGGCGCAGTATTAGGGATTTTGAATTTCCACCGACGCAAGAGAGTGGTTATGTGGTGGCTAATGCGCAGAATTTGAGCAAAGCTTATGGCGAGAAACAGGTCTATAAAAATTTGGATCTTGAAATTATTAAAGGCCAAAAGATTTGTTTGATTGGGCCCAACGGGGCGGGTAAATCAACACTTTTAAAAATGCTCGCCGGTATTATTGAGCCGGACACGGGAAATGTGAAACTGGGTTTTAATGTGACGCGCGGGTATTTTTCACAAACACGGCTGGATGTCCTTAATCCCAATAATACAGCACTCGAAGAGCTTGCGACAGCGTCTAGCAAGAGTGTCCCAGCTCAAACGATGCGCACGCTGTTGAGTATTTTTAATTTTCGCGGTGATGATGTTTTTAAACATGTCAAAATTTTATCCGGCGGGGAAAAGAGCCGTTTGATTTTGGCCAAGCTGTTATTAAATCCGCCCAATTTTGTTTTGCTCGATGAGCCGACAACACATTTGGACATCGACGGGGTTGAGGCGTTAACCGAGTGTTTTCAAAAATATGAAGGGACGCTTGTTTTTATCAGCCATGACCTTTTCTTTGTTAAAGAAATTGCAGATCATATCATTGAAGTTGATCGTGGACGGATCAAGATTTATTCGGGCGGGTTGGATTATTATTTGGACAAAAAAGCAGCCGGCGAAACGCTAGGTCAAGAAAGCGAGCGTGCCGCGCGGCAAGCAGAGCTTCGTATTAAAGACGAGAAACGAAAAGTTTTTGATTCTGAAAATCAAAAAATGCAAGCAGTGCGCAGTCAGCATAATCAAGCACTTAAGCGTTTGGCCGATATTAAAAAAGAGATTAAATCTCTCGAAGATGAAAACAAAGAAATTGAGTCGGAAAGTTATGTTAAGGCGCGCGTGATTTCGAACGCTTACGGCAAAGATCCGCAGATGCTTAAAGAATATGGCCAGAGGCTAAAGTGGATACATCAGCGCCAGCGTGAGATTGAGTCGAAAATTAGACAATTGGCCGAAGAACGCGACCAGATAAATAAATAAGACTTATGATTTTACCTCTTTTGTGAAAATGCTATAATGCGGGCAATGAAAAATTTTATTTTTCCAATTTTGTTATTAAGCATTTTAGTTTTGACCGGTTGCGCACAGGTTTCCCATACGCAAGAGCTTTTGCGTCTTCAAGGGTATTCTAACGAAAAAGACCGTCAGGGGCTTTTGGTACAACAGCAAAACAAACTTTTTGAGCGTTTATTAGCTCAAGCTAAGAGCGGGGAACTTAAGAAATATCCTGATGACAAAAGTATTTTTGCGGCGTTTGGTCCACCGGTTTTTGAGAAGAGACTGATCGTGGAACAAACACCTTATATCGTTTGGATGTATCGGTATTCGACTAAGTTGTTTGGTTCTGATAAAGTTTATCTTTATTTTGACCTCCAAGGTTATCTTCAAATTTATGATTTTTCGCCGGGTGGCACGATGACGGCGGTTTATGCAGCGCCACTTAAAAAGCGCTAAATCTCGCCTTTGAACAGTTTATTCGGTTTTTGGTTTCTAAAATGCTATACTTTCAGTAGCTAAAGTTATATGAAAAGGACCCCTAGAATATGAAGAATCGATCAAGCGGTTTTACTCTGATGGAAATTATCATTACGGTCATGATTGTCGGCGCGATTGCGTCGATCGCGTTACTTAATTTTGGAACGGTCATTGAAAAATCAACAGCCAAAGAAGCAGAACAGACACTACATGCTATTTTTGCCAATACGCAAAGAGTAAAGGTTGAAACAGGAAGTCCTTTAAATGCTGTTGTTGGTGTCAATGATCCTTTTGTTAATGATCTTCCGTCTTCGAGTAATTTTTTGGCTCCTGTGGTTGGTTGGAACGGAGCAGTAGAACTAGTATATAGGATTACTCGCAATCCGCCGCTTTCTTATACTTTAAATATGTCTATCCGAATGAATACAACAGTTCCTGTTATTACCTGTTCTGGTGGCCCTGCAGGTTTATGCGCTAAATTAGGATATTAGTAGTTTTTGTAAATGACTAAGATTATTATGCACGTTGATCTCGACGCGTTTTTTGCGGCTGTCGAGCAAAGAGATAATTCACAGTGGCGAGGCAAGCCGGTTATTGTCGGCGCGGATCCCAAATTAGGCAAAGGCCGCGGGGTGGTTTCAACGTGTTCTTACGAAGCGCGCAAATTTGGCATCCATTCGGCCATGCCCGTCTCCAAAGCGTATCAATTGTGTCCTCAGGCAATTTTTGTCCCGTCTAATTTTAAAAAATACAGCGAAGCTTCTCGTGTGGTTTTCAAAATTTTTTATGATTTTACGCCTCACATTGAAGGCATCAGTATTGATGAAGCGTTTTTGGATGTGACGACGAGCATCCATCTTTTTGGCGGCGCACACTTGGCGGCCAGACGTTTGAAAGAACGTATCCGCCGGGAAGTTGGGTTGACCGCATCGGTTGGCATCGCGCCGGTCAAGTTTGTTGCCAAGATTGCTTCGGATTTATCCAAGCCCGATGGACTTTTAGAAATTAGGGAAGGTCAAGTCATCGAATTTTTAAAGCCGCTTAAAATTGAACGGCTCTGGGGCGTGGGCCCTAAGACAGCAGAGGTTTTGCATAAGCATGGCATACAAACGATCGGAGAGTTGGCGCGAGTTCCATTGGCAGATTTGCGAAAACATTTTGGGGAAAGTGGTAAGCATTTGTTTGATTTGGCGTGCGGCATCGATGAACGCGAAGTGATTGAAGAAACACAGATAAAATCCGTTAGCCACGAGCATACTTTTGAAAAAGACACAGATAATTCCCAGCAAATTCTGGCAATAATGCTTTCTTTGTCCGAGCAAGTTTCACGGCGGCTTCGAAAGTATAGCTTGAAAGGCAGAACCGTCACAGTTAAAATACGCCTGCATGGATTTGAAACCTATACTCGCGCTGTGACTTTGGGGGACAGGACAAATTTTTTGGATGTGATTTTCTCGACGGCTAAAGGGATATTTGAAAAGTTTTTTAAAGCAGGGATGAAAGTGCGTTTGATTGGGGTTAAGGTCAATAATTTTGAAGATGCGTATGTGCAGGAGAGTTTATTTTCTAATTCCGGCGATGAGCGGCGGGAAAAAATTCATTTGGTCGTCGATGTGATTAAAACAAAATTTGGCGAGGATGCAATTGGC
>CAZNNZ010000037.1:0-14584 GCA_964574575.1 uncultured Planctomycetales bacterium | reverse complement strand
CCGAGACATCAATCCAAGCGCTATTATAGAAATCAATGCCAACACTACCTCGGATGATTATATCGAAATAACACGAACCAATCCCGGCGACATTTTTGTCATAAAAAATAACGGATACATCGGAATCGGCAGAGCCTCCCCTTCTATTAGCAGTTATGCCCTACAAGTCGGAACCAATGGTACTAATGGTAACGGGGCGTATTTAAGCGGTAGTGGACAATGGTTACCACCTTGCTCTCGAAAATTAAAGGAAAACATACACCCTCTAACTTCAAAAATTGCAGAAGAAACTTTAGAAAATCTTAATCCCGTAACTTTTAATTACAAAATCAATGATCAAACCAATACTGGATTTATCGCTGAGGATGTTCCAGAAATCGTTGCGCTCGAAGGCCGCCAAGCGCTAAGCGCAATGGATATTATTGCGGTCTTAACCAAAGCAGCTCAAGACCAACAAATTCAAATAAACCAACAAGCCCAAGAAATTTTAGAAATTCAAAATACAGTAAACAAATTAAAGAGAAAATCGCAAAAATAAAAATATGTTAGGACACCTTACAAAAATAAATATTCCTTCCAAGCACTTGACAAAAATCCTGTCTTTTATACTCTTGGCTTTATCATTTTCAAAAATATGCACAGCCGACAGTATCCAATTAACAACATATTATCCAGCGCCAGTAGGTGCCTACGATAGAGTTTCATTGATCCCCCAGATCACTCTACCAACACCATGTAATATCGGGTCTTTAATGGTAGAACAATCAACCAGCCATTTACTTTATTGCCACAATGTTGGCGGAGTTGGGACGTGGGGACCCATAAGCCAAGTCTGGACAACATCCGGAAATAATGTTTATCCCACCGTAACGGACACCAACCCGCTTATTTTTGCAAGTATAGGGACATCAGCGCCAAACTTTAAATTAACACTCGACAATGACGGTGGAATTTTGGCTTTAGGCACTTTCGGTTCAGGAATCATAACCTCTTACCCGAGCATCGCTGTTAATCAAAACGCGCCCGCGCAAGCCCGCTTTATTTGGTATCCGCGCAAAGCAGCCTTTCGCGCGATTTGGGATCGCTGGGGAGTTACCGATGACACAAAAATGGGAAATTATTCGATCGGCTTTGGCGATACGCCAACAGTGACAGGTACAGCATCAACCGTCAGCGGATTGTTTAATAGCATAACAGGCGATTACAGCACCATTGCCGGCGGGAAAAATAACAGCATAAACGGTAACTACTCAACGATCACCGGCGGACAAACAAATATAATTACCGGCGACTACTCTGTTATTTCTGGCGCAAACAATCAAATCACGGGAAATCATAATACCATTGGCGGCGGCCTCAATAACATTGCCAGTGGAATCGGATTAACTATCGCTGGAGGATTTAGAAACACTATAACAGGTGACTCTCCTGCTTACTCAACTATTTCCGGGGGAGAACTTAATACAATTACCTCAGCAAGCTATGCTGTCATTGGCGGAGGATATCAAAATAATATAAATCATGAGGGACATTACGCAACAATTGGCGGCGGACAAGGAAATATTGTAACTGCACTATACAGTTTTATTGGCGGAGGAAATGCAAATACCGCCAATGGAAATTATTGTGTCATAGGCGGCGGACAGGCCAATACGGCCAACGGTGCATGGTCTGTAATTGCCGGCGGACATCATAATGGTACCGACAACAATTATTCGGTGGTTTTGGGTGGAGAAGATAACAAAGCTCAAGGGATTTCATCGGTTATTATTGGAGGGACATCAAATGAAATCACAGGAAATTATTCGATGATTGCCGGTGGTGACAATAACAGCGTAGAAGGTCATTATTCGTGGGCCGGCGGACGCTATATGCATCTTCGCGATACCGCAAATCAGACTTTTGTTTGGGGATATTCGGATACACCAATCAATATTACAGCCTCTGACGCTTTTATCCTCGCCCCGGGAACCGATGGTGCAGGTCACACAAATCCAAAACTAGGCATTAATGAACCTAATCCCAACGCAATTTTAAGCATCAATTTACAATCAAATAGCACCAACGATTTATTAATGCTAACATCAATAAATGGCGCACTCGCCGGCAATATTTTTATTATTAAAAATAATGGATATGTCGGCATTAGCAATAACAATCCCCAATATCCTTTGCAAATTGGAAATTTTCCCGGGCCGACAGGAATACTTACCACCGGCGGAGTTTGGACAACGCCGTCGAGTCGAAAATATAAAAGCAATATCAAACCGCTTACAAGTCAAGAAGCAATCGAAACAATACAAAAATTAAACCCTGTTACTTACAACTATAAAATTGACAAAACTGACAATCACGTCGGATTTATTGCCGAAGATGTGCCAGATTTAGTCGCCGAAAAAGGACGCAAAGGACTAACCGCAATGCCGGTAACAGCCGTTTTGACAGCTGTCCTAAAAAAACAGAAACACGATATTGAACAAGGCCAAAATGAGCTTAATATACTCAAAGAACAACTACGGAATCTTGATAAACAGTTCAACGCAAAAATGATAAAGTAATGAAAAAAATATTTTCTTTATTCTTCATTGTATTTTTCACATTCTCTGCTAACACACAGGCTGAGGAAGTCTTTAATTTTACTTCCTTTTATCCAACTCCTGCCGGAAAGTATCAAACCATTCGTTTAAATCCTCAATCCGCACTACCGACGAGCAATTGTAATCTTGGAACAATTTATTCCAATGCAGATGACAACAGTCTTCCCTATTATTGCGGACCAACTGTCGGCTTACCAGCTTTTGCACCAATTGCCGGACCGTGGACTTTAAGCTCCGCTGACCTTTATTTAACCGACACCTCAACTCCCGAAAATAAAAAAGTTGGCATTGGGACAACCTCACCAATTTTTAAACTAACCGTTGATAATGACGGCGGGATTTTAGCTGATGGTTTAGCATCCACGTCATCCGACCTTCCTGCTGCCGTTTCAGGCGGCGGAACACGACTGATGTGGTATCCCAAAAAAGGCGCTTTTCGCGCTGGCGGTGTTGATGGCACTCAATGGGACAATACTAATATCGGAACAAATTCAGTATCCATGGGATATAACACTGTCGCCCAACAGCAAGGTTCAAGCGTTTGGGGAGGAGAAAATAATTCGGCGACAATCATTGCTGGTCCTGGGGGTTCTTTTACCAAGGGGGCGGTCATTACCGGCGGGAAAAACAACAGCACGACAAGTGAACTCTCACAAATTTTAGGCGGATCAGACAACACAGCCGGTGTTGGCGCGCGAGTTTTTGGAAAAAATAATACCGCCAACGGAGCTTATTCAACAATCGGCGGCGGAGAAAACAATTCAGCAACTGGCAGCTATAGCACAATTGCTGGAGGATCGACCAACAACGCATACACAACAGCTGATACCATATCCGGTGGAAAACAAAACGAGATTTGGGATATCTATAATACTATTACCGGTGGCACAGCAAACGTCATAGACCAAGGCTCCGTTTACAGCACTATTGCCGGGGGGCAAAACAATAATACCGGTAGCGGTGATTATGCAGTTATTAGCGGAGGAAAATCTAATACAGCCTCCGGAAATTATTCAACTATTTCTGGTGGCGATACAAATACGGCCAGCGGCACATATAACACAATATCCGGAGGAAATAATAATATAGCCAACTCTACCGGTAACGGGGCATCTGCTATCGGCGGCGGCATTAACAACACAGCCAATGGCAATTACTCTATTATTGTCGGCGGAAGTTCAAATACTGCCAACGAGCAGTACGCCATCGTTGTTGGCGGGCAAAACAATTCCGCAGGGGGATCTTACTCTTTAGCCGCCGGAAAATTTATGAATGTTACCGGTGACCACACTTTTGTTTGGGGTTATTCTAATGCCGCGATCGCACCAATAACTGCCAATAACGCAATGATCATTTATTCTGGTTCTGTCGGAATTCGGGACACAAACCCGGCCGCAAAACTAGAAATAAACCGCAACAATAACGTAGATCAGGATTACCTGCAAATGACAAGCTCCTCGGGCGCCACCAGCGGGAATATTTTTAAAATCAATACAGATGGATACATCGGCGTTAACCAACCCTGGCCGGCGCATCCTTTACAATTTGGCAATGGCGCTTATGTTTCGACGGCTGGAAACTTTGTCAATGCTTCCAGCCGCCAATACAAAAAAAACATCATTCCCCTTAAAATTTCTGATGCTCTTGGTGTTTTTGAAAACCTGACCCCCGTTGAGTACAATTACACAAATGAAGCCGATCATCTTTATCTGGGTTTTATCGCCGAAGATGTCCCGGATCTTATCGCCAATCAAAACCATGACGGTTTATCACCAATGGATATAACGGCATTGCTCACAAAAGTCATCAGGCATCAACAGGACATCCTCAAAGAACAAAAGAACGAAACGGATAAATTGTTAAAAGAGTTTGAAGAATTAAAGAATAAAGCGCAAATTAGGAATCAATCCAAGACACGGTTAAAAAGTTTATGAGAAATTTAATTAAAACATTACCTGTCATTGCCTTCTTGACCATTCTGCTCATTTTGCCGACAAGCCTACACGCCGCAGAAATAACAATAAATCACTATTACCCATCGCGTTCAGGGGACTATGACCAGCTGCGCCTCTTTCCTCAAACAAGCAATTTGTCAGATCCCTGCACGATTGGAAGCCTGTATGTTAATTCAGGTAATAGTCTGCAATATTGCTATAACGCAGGCGGTGTCGGATCCTGGGGCTCTGTGAGTGACACCTGGACACAAAACGGCGACGACATTTATCTTTACGATACAGCTCTGAAAGTCGGCATCGGCACCAAAACCCCTGAATTCAAATTGTCACTTAACAACGACGCAGGGATCATCGCTCAAGGGACTTTTGCTGATGGGGCATTGCTCCCTGATTTAGGAGGCGGAACACGGCTTATCTGGTACCCGCGCAAAGCCGCATTTCGCGCCGGAAACGTCAGCGGTTATCAATGGGATGACACACATATTGGAATTTATTCAGCCGCTCTGGGGAAAGATTCAACGGCCAACGGCGCTTATTCAATGGTTGGCGGTGGCGAATCTAACAGGGCAAGCGGCCAATATTCGAATATTATCGGCGGACAAAACAACCAGGCCACCGGCGATTATTCAGCGGTTATCGGCGGCTCCAACAACACCGCGACTGCCCAATACGCCATCATCACCGGGGGCGCCTTAAACAGCGTCATCGCAAATTATGCAACAGTCCTAGGAGGGCAAAGCAATCAAGCCCAGTCCATTTATTCTGTCGTTGGCGGCGGCTTAAACAACATTGTCAATGCCCCCTATTCAAATATCAACGCAGGACGAGACAATCGCATAAGCGCAACAAACGGGTATTCTGTTATCGGCGGCGGTTTCCACAATCAGGTCAATCATGATTTTAGTGTTATTTCTGGAGGGCGTGATAACACAGCGAATAATCCTTACACCGGCATAGGCGGCGGGCAAAACAATACCGCCGGAATCACAACATCGGGTTCTTACGCCCGTGTCTCGGGAGGCCAAAACAACAGTGCTAACACAGATTATTCAACCGTCGGCGGAGGGCTTTCCAATAGAGCAATGGGGGCCTTGGGATATGATACGGTAACAGGCGGATTGCAAAATACCGCATCGGGAAGCTATTCAACGGTCGGCGGAGGGGAAAAAAATACCGCAAGCGGCCTTTATTCAGCCGTCATAGGCGGCACAGACAACACAGCCGCAGGGGACTATTCCTGGGTTTCCGAAAGAAATATGCAATTAACCAGCGCGGCTGACCAAACATTCGTCTGGGGCTATTCGGACACGCCCCTGCCCCTTTCAATCTCCGCCTCAAACGCTTTTATCATCGCGGGTGGAACCAACGGAGGATCGACCTGGTGGCCGAATGTTGGAATCCGTGATTTGAACCCCAACTGTGCTTTAGAAATCAATGCCAATGGCACAACGGATGACTATCTAAGCATCACTGCCGAAGTTCCCAATGATGTTCTTGTTATTAAAAACAACGGTTACATTGGCGTGAGAAAACCAACGCCCAGTGTTGGAACTTACGCGATGCAATTTGGAAACGCCAACGATGCCTATCTTAGCGGCGGCGGTGTTTGGACCAACGGGTCTTCACGAAAATTCAAAGAAAATATCAAGCCATTGACCTTACAAAAAGCAGAAAATACATTCGAACAACTTGCACCAGTAACTTTTAATTACAAAACGAACCGTCAAACTACAGCTGGTTTTGTCGCTGAAGATGTGCCTGAAATTCTCGCGTTAAACAACCGCGAATCCTTGAGTTCAATGGATATTGTCGCTGTGCTGACCAAAGTTGCGCAGGACCAACAACAACAGATCAAAACCCAAAAAGAAAAAATTGAAAAAATTCGAAATGAAATTAAAACGCTTCAAGAAATATTGAGTAATTAATGATGAAAAATAAAAACACAATGCTAATTTCTGTCATCCTGGGCGAAGCGAAAGATCTCAATTTAGATTCTTCGGCCGTTAGCCTCAGAATGACGGGCAAAAAGCACCTTTCACTATTAAATAAATTAATCCTGATACTTTTAATCACACTCGCTTTCTTAGCTTGCCCGACGATAAGCAAAGCCGGGAATATTGAATTTGTAACCTATTATCCGGCTCCCCAGGGCGTTTATTCCCGTCTCACTCTTCTGCCGCAGACAAGTTTCGCGGAATCATGCGATATCGGTTCTTTTATTGTTGAACAATCCAGCGGAAAGATTTATTATTGCCACAACGTCGCCGGAGTCGGCACATGGGGGCCTATCAGCAATGTCTGGACAATCTCGGGAAATTATGTTTATCCGACACAAACCGAGACCAATCCACTTATCTTCGCCGGTATCGGAACCTCGGCCCCAAGTTTCAAATTAACCCTCGAAAACGACGGCGGGATTTTGGCTACCGGCACTTTTGGAGCAGGAACAATCACATCTTACCCTATCAATCCGGTTGATAAAACAGCTCCCCCCAACAGCCGGCTTATCTGGTACCCGCGAAAAGCGGCTTTTCGTGCCATCGGGGATCGCTGGGGAGTCAGCGACGATACCCAATTAGGCAACTATTCGGTCGGATTTGGCGATTCGCCTCTTGCCACGGCGACAGGGACCGTAGCCGCCGGAATTTTTAATACCGCCAGCGCAAGTTATGCGACTGTCGCGGGGGGGCAGGAAAACACTGTGTCTACAAATTTTTCAACGATCACAGGCGGAAAAGGCAACAGCGCCGCTGGCTCCTATACGGTTGTTTCAGGCGACGATAATAGCACTGGCGGCAATTACAGTACAATCAGCGGAGGAAAAACAAATCGTAGCTCAGCCGCTGTGGGGACGGCTATTGCCGGGGGAATAAATAATACCATTAGTACTGAAGGTGGTGGGCATTACACGATTATCGCAGGAGGAGCTAACAATTCATCATCTGGAGAATACACAGCCTTAGGCGGCGGCAAAGAAAATCAAATTGAGGCAGATTATGGCACTGTGACAGGCGGAGCAACAAACACATCTTCGGAAGATTATAGTTTTGTCGCCGCAGGCAAAAGGAACACTGCCTCGGGGCCATATTCCGTAGTCAGCGGCGGGGAAAATAATACCTCCAGCGGATCATGGTCTGTTGTCAACGGTGGATACAGCAATACCGCCCTGGGCCATTATTCAACCATCCTCGGCGGAGAAAATAATACCGCAAGCGGAACTTCCGGGATTATTGCCGGCGGATCAAATAACACCGTAACCGGCCATTATTCAGTCATTACCGGCGGAGACAGCAATAGTGTTGTGGGAGATTATTCCTGGGCGGGGGGACGAAATATGAATCTCACCGCAAGTGCTGACCGTACTTTTGTTTGGGGCTATTCCGAGATGCCTATCACAGTAAGCGCCTCAAACGCTTTCATTCTTGCTCCAGGATTTGATTCAAATGGACTACCTTTTTACCCCAAATTGGGGATCGGAGAAACAAATCCCGGGGCTATTTTGAGCATCAGACCATAAGCTCGGCAAATCCAGGCGATGTTTTTATTGTTAACGGCAATAACTCTATTGGAATTGGACGCTACAATCCTTCCTACCCCCTGCACTTTGGCACGCAGGCCAACGGAGCTTATTTAACCTTAGGAGGAGTTTGGACAAATACCTCCAGCCGTAAATTCAAGGAAAACATTAAACCCCTTGACCCAATAAAAGCCAAAGAAGTCTTACAAAAATTAAACCCTGTTACTTTCAACTACAAAAAAGATCCATCTGAACATCACGTCGGGTTTATTGCAGAAGATGTTCCCGATTTAATGGCCGAAGAAGGACGGAAAGGATTAAACGCGATGCCGGTAACGGCCGTCTTAACGGCCGTACTTAAGCAACAAAAAGAAATGATTGCCCAACAAGAGGAAATTTTAAATCAATTGGAAAGCGACATGAAAAGTTTAAAAAACGAGATGGCGACCGAAGGGAGTCCCTGTGGGGCGACCGCAGGGAATCCCTAAGAGAGTTCGTCTTTCTAAATTTTCACATCCGCGCTATAATCCACGTTCGCCAGCCCAAAACCGAAAAGCTTTAGAAAATCTCTGTGATAACCCTGGACATCCGCGATTTCCATCACATTGTCATTGGTAACACGATCCCACAAAACGGCAACCTCGCGCTGGACATCGTCGCGCATTTCCCAATCATCCACACGAATACGCCCTTGACTATCGACGGGAACAGCCTTGCCCGTGTATAATCTTTGGCTAAAAAGCCGCGCCATCTGATGAATGCATTCTTCATGCAAACCTTTTTCAATAAGAACTTTCATAAGAATCGTAAAATAAAGCGGAATAAACGGAATCGCGGAACTTGATTGCGTGACCAGCGCTTTGTTGACCGAAACAAAAGCACGGCCGCCTTTTTTCTTAAGCCGCTCATCTAATTTATGAGCAGTGGCTTCCAAATGATCTTTGGCCGCACCAATAGTTCCACTGCGATAAACGGCATGCGTCACCGCCGGGCCAACATAAGAATAAGCCACAGTAATCGCATTAGGTGCCAACAGCCCTTCTTTTTCTAAAGCGTCAATCCACAATTGCCAATCCTCCCCGCCCATGACCGCAACAGTGTGAGCCACTTCATCAGAGCTTGCCGGCGGAAGAGTTACTTCAATAATCTTATCTGTTTCAAAATCAATGGACTTATTCGTGTACGGCGCGCCAATAGGTTTAAGCGTAGATTTGTAAAGAATGCCCGTTTTAGGATCTACTCGACGAGGCGAGGCCAAACTATAAATCAAAAGATCAATGGGCCCCATCCCTTCTTTAATCGCATTAATGACCTGAGCTTTGATTTCATTCGAGAAAGCGTCCCCGTTAATATTGACAGCATACAAACCAGCTTCTTTAGCTTGAGTTTCAAATGCCAATGAATTGTACCAACCAGCTGTTGCGGTGCGTTTGTCATTTTCGGATTCTTTTTCAAAAGACACGCCAATTGTTTTAGCGCCAGCGCCAAAAGCGGCCACAATTCTCGACGCTAAACCATAACCGTTAGAAGCCCCGATAACCAAAACATTTTTAGGCCCATTGACAATCTTAGGTTGGGTCTGAACGTACTTAATCTGTTCACAAACATTAGCCGCACACCCAACTGGATGAGCGGTTGTACAAATAAAACCACGAATTTTAGGGGCAACTATCATAAACTTTTCTCTTTCTTATTGCACGGCTGATTTTTTGGCGACAATAACAATGCCGGAAGTCGTCACATCAAAACGCTTACGGTCTAAATCCAAGTCATACCCAATCGAAGCATTAGCCGGGATCACAACTTCTTTGTCAATAATCGCATTTTGAATGCGAGCATGCTCACCAATAAGTACATCGCCCATCACAACGGAATTAACGACGGAAGCATATTTTTCAACGCGCACATTTGGTGACAAAACAGAACTGCGCACTTCTGCTCCGTTTATAAAACATCCGCCTGCAACCAACGAATCAAAAACAACTCCGGGAACCGCGGCCCCATTACCACCGTCGGCATTTTGCACTTTAATCGGCGGATACTGCGAGTGATACGTGCGCACCGGCCATTGTTTATCAAAAAGGTCAAACTCTGGCTTGCTCTTAACAAGATCCATATTTGCCTGATAATAAGCGTCACGCGTTCCAATGTCCCGCCAATAACGCGGCTGATTATTTTCATCAACAAAGTTATACGCAAAAACCCGACGCTTGTCTTTAATCATCTGCGGAATAACATTTTTACCAAAATCATGCTCTGAAAGCAAGTTTTTTGCATCTCTTTCTAATTCTTCCCAAAGTGTTTGGGTATTAAAAAGATATATCCCCATGGATGCAGAAATTCTCGATGAATCGCCGGGGATGGTTTTAGGATTTTGTGGTTTTTCCTGAAAACCGCGGATCTGATTATCTTTATCAACTTCAATGACGCCAAAATTAGCAGAAGTTTCGGCCGGCATAGGAATACAGGCGACCGTCATATCAGCGCCTTGAGCTTTATGGTATTGAATCATTTTTTGATAATTCATTTTGTAAACATGGTCGCCAGCTAAAACCATCACCATTTGCGGGTTAAGATCGCGAATAGCATAAAAATTTTGATAAATCGCATCCGCCGTCCCACGATACCAATCGGCGCTGATGCGCTGTTGCGGAGGAATAACGTCGATAAATTCACCCAACTGGCTGGACACCACGTCCCAGCCGGCCAACAAATGTTTTTGCAAAGAAAAAGATTTATACTGAATAAGAATATAAATACGCCGTAAACCCGAATTAACACAATTGCTTAACGTAAAATCCACAATTCTATAAATCCCGCCAAAAGGAACAGCAGGTTTAGCACGGTCGCGCGTCAAAGGATTTAAGCGCTCTCCCTTGCCACCGGCTAATATAAATGTTAAGACATCTCTTGAATCCATATACTTTTATCCATGATTAAAATTTTTATTATTATCTAAGATTTATTTTTTTGTCATCGCAACCCCTAAGAACCGAAGCTTTTCCTTAAGCTCCTTACTCTCGGGATTTTTTCCCAACCCTTTTTTCAAAAGGACAACGCATTTATCTTTCTGACCCATTTTCTCATAAACTTGACATAATTTTAAATAGGAACTTTCAAGCTTTGGTTGTTTATTTAAGACCAACTCATAAGTTTTGAGAGCCAACGGATAAATCCTGCCATCACGCAACATATCCCCAAGTTCTAAAACATCCGCCGTCGCCGCAGGGTCCAACTCATAGCCTTTTTTAATAGCATCAAATACCACCGAATATTTTTGGAGAGAAATATTAACCTTAGCAAATTTTAAATATCCACTTGCCATGTCTGGCCAAGTTTCAATAATTTTTTGATACGCAAGGGCCGCTTGATCATACCGCTTTAAATCCACAAGTGCTAAAGCCATATTAGACCGAGAAGTTTTATCATTAGGTGCTATGGTCGAAGCAATTCGAAAATTTTCATACGCAGTTTCAAAATCTTTCTTTTTGCCCGCAATTTTACCAAGAATTTTATAGGGGCCACTGTAACACGGATTAACAGCCAAGCCCGCATGCGCTTCAGCCTCGGCCGCATCATAAAGATCCAAACTAAGCAATGTAAAAGCACGATTAAAATTTTGTTCCGGCGAAACTTGTTTGGCTCCCAACCGATATAAATCCATTTGCTTGGCTTTCCACGTCTTTAAATCAATGCGATTGTGAATAATCACATTACGATTAATCGGAATATTCCTTAAGAAAACAACTCCATCGTAATCAAAATAAACCAAAGCCCAATCGGGACTATTATAGAGATACTTAAGCACGTTCTCGCGAATGATATTGTGAACAGAGTTTAAGAAAACACCGGTAAGCTGAAAACGTTTGACAGCGGCTTTAAAATTGTCGACTTTATCAGCTGAATCAATTTCCAAATAATATTTAAAAAAAGCGGGGCCATACACTTCGGTGCGCCCGTCCATAAAAACCTTAATGTTAGGAAAACAGTGTCCGACAAGATAGGCCCCAGAATTAAAATCATTATAAAAATTCCCCTTCACTTTATTTTTTACAAGAAACTCCGTTGCCTTTATCGGAAACTGATGCTGTGAAATACCGCCAAATTCACTTTTGCGCTCATACTTGTCAAAATCAAAATAGCCATTATTAGAAACATCCGTGTATAGTTTCATCACCCAACAAACCAATAAAACATTTGCAAAAATGGACGTAATATAAAGGAATTTTCTATTTGTAAAACGCAGAGGAACAATATCTTTAAATCTGATCGTTGAAATATTTATCACAAAAGCAAGATATGCGGCAAATGCAAAAAAGACAAGATTGCGAATGGCAGCCAGCGAAAAAATGAGAAAAAACAACCAAAAAATAAAAATCCCAACATCAAGTTTACGACGATTAAAGAAAAAACTCAAAAATGAAATAATAATGAGCACTTTATATTCGGGCCATTCGCCCGTTGAAAAAAGTGTGGCCTGCGTAATCGGCCGCTGAAGCTCAATGATTTTCTCGAAAAATATTTTTGAATCGCCGGAGATCTGAAACAATACTTTCAAAGGATAAATCGCGCCCTGCACACCCGTCGGAGTAAAAAAGCATGCCAAAATCCCCATGGCTAAAATAAGCTTTAAGCGATAATACTCTTTGTCCGTTAACCGCCCAATTTTGTTCCATTCCCATGGGAGGCGAACCGTACGTTTAATCCATTCCCCCAAAAGTCCCATCCCCACAATAAGAGGCCCCAAGAAGAAAAAGCCGTGCATATTCGCCCAAAGAACCTGTGCACCAAAAAGCACCCAAACAGCCCATTTGCGATTAATAAAAAGCCCCAGAATCACAACATAAATTGCATAAAAAAATAAACTATAAAGGTCCGGACGAATAGTAAAACGACTTTGATAAACCAAGGAAACCAGCAACAATGAAAAAACAATTAAAAAAAGATTTTTGCGGCTATATCCTAGAAAAACGAGCAACAAAAATGTAATGGCAACAAGCCAGACCTGCATGGCAATCAGTCCATCAACGCCCCAGCTATTATAAATAGAGTAAACGATAACCTGAAACAGCCATTCATGATTGACCCACGGAGTTCCGGGAGCCAATGTGCAAGAAAGAATATCGACGGTAGGAACATGAAAATTATGCCCAACAATATAACGCCCCATCCCGATATGCAACCAAAGATCCAAATCTTTAATTTCAAGATGGGCCATAAAAACCAAAAAGCCGATTGTACTCAAAAGCACAAAAAATCCAGCAATAAGGTTTAGGCGACGCCAAAAATTATCTGATAAGCTAAACATTGCTAGTAGGATACCACAAAATGGCCATTTCCTTTATCAATTAAACGAGAATTTTTATCAAATTGATAGACCCTGTCGTTTTTAGGTGATTGGTACGACAAAGCGGCCGCCAAAAGTTCTTGCGTGTAAGGATGTAGTGGATTTAAAAAAATATCTTCGGCATTACCGTACTCTAAGATACGTCCATTGTACATAACCGCAATTTTTTTGCAGAGCTTTCGAACCACACGCAAATTATGTGTAATAAATAAATACGTCACATTGTATTCTGTTTGTAAATCTTTAAGCAAGTCAATAATCTGTGCGGCAATAAGGACATCCAAAGAAGACACAGCTTCGTCGAGAATTAACAACTTTGGCCTCATGAGTAAACTGCGCGCAATCGCAATGCGCTGACGCTCTCCCCCGCTAAACTCGTGAGGAAAGCGAGACAAAATATCTTGACCTAAACCGACAGCTTTAAGAATTTCGATCATCAGATCTTCCTGAGAGGACTTTGTTAATTTTTCGGATACAGCTTTAGCTTCGAGTGCTTCAAGTAAAATTCCGCGCACACTAAAGCGAGGGTCCAAACTGTTATACGGATCCTGAAAAACCACCTGCACATTTTTACGCACAGCTCGCAATAACGAACCCGAAAGATTTGTCCAATCTTGCCTATCAAAAATTAGCGAGCCGCTGTCAGGCTCATAGAGTTTCAAAATAATACGTCCTAAAGTTGTCTTTCCAGAGCCGGATTCACCCACCAAACCTAAATTTTCGCCTTCACTAATAGTGAGATCCACTGCGTCGACGGCTTTAACAGGCTCTGGCCGCGATGCCAAAAACTTTTTGGGAGGCAAAAAATATTTTTTTATGTTTTTTAATTCAACAAGCATAGGTCAAAAGCTTTTGAGTGTACGAATGCTGAGGATTTTTAAAAATCTCTAAAGTTGTCGCATTTTCGACAATCTTGCCGTTGTGCATAACCGCAACGCTGTCGGCTAAATGTTTCACAACGCCTAAATCATGGGTAATCAACAAAACGGACAAATCAAAATCCACACGCAGTTTCAAAAAAAGTTCAATGATCCGCGCTTGCAAAGTCACATCCAAACTACTAGTCGGCTCATCAGCAATAATGAGTTTTGGTTTTAGAGCAATGGCCTGTGCAATCATCGCACGCTGGCGCATGCCGCCGCTTAACTGATGCGGATAACTTCTATAA
>CAZNNZ010000036.1:0-14793 GCA_964574575.1 uncultured Planctomycetales bacterium | reverse complement strand
AAAATTTGCCTTCGGTTGCGGTTTACCGCAAGGATTAACCTAAGCACGTCTCGACGAAGTCGAGACATGCGGCCCTTTGGGCGGCTTTTGCTTGGCCTCGCAGGAGCGAGGCTAATGCAAAATCCGGGATAATTTCTTTCGAATAATATTCTTATGAAAAAAATTGTCATTTTAGGAAATTCGTTAACCGCTATTAAAACCCTCGAGGCACTTAAAGCATTTGGAGAGGATTTTGAAGCCACTGTCATTTCGTCCGAAAACACTTTTCCTTATTATCGTAATTTGACTAGCAGCCTTGTGATTAAGAAGATTGCCCAAAACAAAATTTTTTATCGTCCCAGCAATGAATATGCGGCTGAAAAGATTAACTTTGTTTTTGATAAAAAAGTTACCCGCGTTAATTTTAAACGCAGTCGTTTGACTTTGGAGGACAAAGAGCAGATTGACTATGATTTTCTTTTGTTGTCTGATCTTTTTCAACAGCCTTTCTTCGCAGTTAAAGGGGCCAATAAAACAGGCCTTTATAATCTTAAGCGGTTAAGCGATATGACAACATTGTTAAAACTTTTGCCTTTAGTTGAAACTCTGGTTGTGCAATCTGACAATATTGCGGGATTGCAAATCGCGCTGGCCTTTTGTGAAGCCAAAAAGGAAGTTATTTTGGTAACGTCGGGCAAAAATATTTTAAACGGGCTTTTGGCACAGCAGGATGCAGAGAGTATCGAATCCTTGTTGTCTAAGACGGGCCTGCGTATATTTACCGAGAGTCACATTGCCGAAATTTTAGGGGACAATGATGCTAAAGCAATTCGTTTGCAAAACGGAAAAGTTTTTGGTTGTCAGGCGATTTTGACTGATGCAGATTTGCCGGATTTACGGTTATTTAAGGAAACAGAACTGCAGTGCGGCCAGAGGGTTTTGGTAAATAAAAATCATCAAACGAATTTTGAGAATGTCTTTGCCATGGACAGCGTTTGTGATACGATAAAAATCGCCGATTGGGATATTTCACAAAATTATCTTTTATTGGCTCAAACCCAAGCACAAATAATTTCTTCAAAAATCAGTGTAAAGGGATTTACACAAACATTAGTACAGGATTTTGCTTGGGAACTCGAAATAATGGGGGAAGTCGTTAAGTTGTCAGCCGCGGGAACGGATTTTTTGCAAACGCCCATTTTGCAGATTATTAAAGAAGAAAAAGTCTTGATTTCCTAAAATTGAGTTGGCAAGCAAGGTCAACAAATTTCTTGCATAATTTTTGATAATAGATTATCCTATGACCATTACTTATCAGCGTTTTACAGTTATTTTGGGTTTTTGTATTCTTTCCTTTTTTGTTTTTAATTCCCGAATTGATGCCAGTGTTTTAGCCCCGCAGGCGGATTTTTATCGTACCAAAGGCTTAGCAGAGCAAAGCAAGGGCAAGTATAATGAAGCGTTAAATTTTTATCTCAAAGCTGTTTCTATCGCACCTGAAAGTCCTGTTCTTTATAATGATATTGGGATTATTTACGAGCAATTAGGCCAACCTGATCGGGCAGAGCAGTATTATTTGCGGATTTTAAAGATTGACAGCAATTATTTGCCGGCGTATTCAAACTTGGCCTACCTTTATCTGGGTCAAAATCAAACCGAAAAAGCCGAACAGTTCTTTTTAGAAAGGCTTAAGCGCTCGTCACCAAATGATCCGTGGAAAGAAAAAATTCGCCGTGAACTTTATCGGATAAACCCGGGTTTGAAGGCCAGTGCAATCAAGCAGGAACTCGAAGAAACCGCTCGTAAATTGGCACAAGAAGCGGACAAAAAAGCGCAAAAGGAATTTGTTTTATCGGTTGAGCGTGCAGAGCGCCATTATAAGCGCGGCCAGGATTTTGTTGCGGCCAAAAAGTATTCAGAGGCGATTGGTGAGTTTGATAAAGCTTTAAAAGTAACGCCTGATAATCCGAAGTTGATTAAGGCTAAAGAACAGGCGCAGTATGAGGAAAGGATAGACGAGATTAAACAACGAATTAGCACAGCCACCGCCCAATTAAAGACCGGTGAAGTTGACTGTGCAAAAAAAGAATTTCAGCAAATACTCGCTATAATCCCAAAAGAACCCATTGTAAATTCTAAGAATTAATACACATCCCCCTTTCTAAGGTTTTTTGAATGCCTGTTCTAAGACTCTTTTTGATTGATGCTCATGCCCTTTGTTATCGTTCATTTTTTGCGATTAAAGAATTACGTAATTCCAAAGGGCAGGCGACCAATGCCGTTTATGGCTTTGTGGCGACATTAAAAAAGATTTTGCGGGAATATCAACCGCAGTATATGGCGGTTTGTTTTGACATGAAGGGCAAGACTCTTCGCCAACAGAGGTATGCGCAGTATAAGATCCAGCGGCCTGCGATGCCTGACGAACTTATTAGTCAAATTCCTATTATTCAGGATATTGTTCGGGCTTATAATATCCCGATTCTTCAGTTGCAAGGATATGAAGCGGATGACATTATTGCCACGATTGCGCGGCGGATTATTTTGCCGGATTTAGAAACAGTGATTGTCAGTGACGATAAGGACATGTTTGCCTTGGTTGGCGAAAAAGTAAAGATTTTAAGTTCTCGCCAGGAAAAAATATTGGGGCCAGCCGATGTTCAAGAGATTCTTGGATTTTCTCCGGCACGCATTGCGGATTATTTAGCCTTAGCAGGAGATCAGGTGGACAATATTCCCGGCGTTAAAGGGATTGGTGAGGTTTCGGCCAAGAAATTGTTGGCTCAGTATGGTTCTTTGAAAGAAATCTTGGATCATGCTGATGCGATTAAGCCGTCACGCATTTGCGATATTATTTGTGCACAAAAAGACACGGCTCTTTTAAGCTATGAACTTGCTTTGCTGGAAGATAATGCGCCGATCGCTCTTGATTTAGAAGCTATGCGTGTTGGTGCGCCGGATACAGATAAGCTTAAAGCATTGTTTACAGAGATGGAATTCCGTAAATTTGTTGCGGATTTAAACGGACAATCGCAAGAGCCGCTTGAGAGTATTTCGATTAAGCGTATTGGCAATGATGCAGAGTTTGATGCTTTTGTTAAAGTGGTTGAAAAGCAAAAGTTTTTTGCTTTTGAGTGTGAACCCCAAGCAGTTGTGGGCGAAATTGCGCCGCCGCAAAAAATATTATTCTCCTCTGCAGGGCATGTTTATGAGATTTCAGCGGTGCATCCAGAGTGGTTAGCGAAACTTTTTGTTATGCCCGGCGTGGTTAAAGTGACGTATGACATTAAAAATCAGTTTAAGGCTTGGCCTTTGCCGGCCGAAAAGATTCGCGGGGAAATTTTTGATGTGATGCTGGCCGGATATTTGTCGTCGCCTCCGCGTGGTAATTATGACTTGGGCACTTTGGCGTGGGAATATTTGAAAAAGACAATTTCTCCGGCATCCGATTCGGCTTTGCAAGTCGAGCTTATTGCAGAACTTTATCAGCCTTTGGCTGACGAGCTCAAAGAACGTGAACTTTTAAAATTATTTACTCAGTTAGAAGTGCCGTTGGCTTTTGTTCTTTCTAAAATGGAACAAGAAGGCGTGTGCGTGGATGAAAAATTACTGGAGCGTTTGTCGATAGAAACATCAAAACGCATCGATGCATTGGTTAAGGACATTTATCTTTTGGCGGGAGAGGAATTTAATCTTAATTCGCCAAAGCAATTAAGCCAGATATTGTTTGTTAAATTGAAATTGCCGGCGGTTAAAAAAACAAAAACGGGATTTTCGACGGATGAAAGTGTTTTGTTGCAGTTGTCCCAAGACCATGCTTTTGCGGCGCAGATTTTGGAATATCGTCAGCTGACAAAACTTAAATCAACGTATATCGAAGCTTTGCCAAAGTTGATTAATTCTCTGACGGGTCGTGTGCATACGACATTTAATCAAACTGGGACAGAAACGGGGCGCCTAAGTTCGAGTAACCCGAATTTGCAAAATATTCCGATTCGTACGGATTTAGGACGACAGATTCGCGCGGCGTTTATTCCGTCGGCAAAAGACAGGGTTATCGTTTCGGCAGATTATTCGCAGATCGAGTTGCGGATATTAGCGCATTTGTGTGGCGACAAAAACTTAATGGGAGCATTTGAAAAAGGTGAAGATATCCATAGCTTTACCGCGGCGCAGATTTTTGATGTCAAAGAGAGCGAAGTTACAGAACAGATGCGCAGTAGCGCCAAGCGGGTTAATTTTGGGATTATTTATGGAATCAGCGCTTTTGGTTTGTCCAAAGATTTAAAGATTAGTCCAGCAGAGGCGCAAGGTTTTATTGACCGTTATTTTGCCAGGTATCCTTTGGTCAAACAGTTTATGGATGACGAAATTATAAAATGTCGTAAGCTAGGGTTTGTTACGACCCTTTTAAATCGTCGTCGCTATATTCCAGAAATCAATAGTCCCAACATGGGGATTCGGCAGTTTGCAGAGCGTCAAGCGATTAATACTCCGGTGCAAGGTTCGGCTGCAGATTTGATGAAATTGGCGATGATAAACATTGCGCAGGATATTGACAAAAATGGTTTTGCGTCACGGATGATTATAAGCGTACATGACGAATTGGTTTTTGATACTGTTATCTCTGAGGAAAAGAAACTTGTTGAACTTGTCCGTGAGCGTATGGAGCACACGATACCTTTGCGTGTTCCGGTTTTGGTGAGTATCAAAAGGGGAAATAATTGGCTGGAAACTCACAAAATTTAATGAAAGGCGGATTATGAAAATCGCTTTTTGTTCATCAGAAGTTGTTCCGTTTGCCAAGACGGGCGGAATGGCCGATGTGTGCGGAAGTTTGCCATTGCATTTAGAAAAGTTAGGGCAAGAGATTGTCATTGTTTTGCCCGGTTACAGTTCGATTGACCGCAAAAAATATGGGTTTACTCAGATCCGTGACCATGTTTCGCAAGGTTTTGTTGGGAAAAATATCCCGGTTTATTTGATTGAAAACGAACGTTACTTTAACCGTGACGGGCTTTATGGCGATCAATCAGGCGATTATCCTGATAATTTAGAACGTTTTGATTTTTATTGTCGCCGGACGCTGGAACTTTTTAAAGATTTGAAATTGCGAGTGGATATTGTTCATTGTCATGATTGGCAAAGCGCTTTGATTGCGGTTTATCTTAAGCAAAAGTTTAGTCGGGATGAGTTTTTTAAGAATACAAAAACAATATTGTCTTTGCATAATTTAGCGTATCAAGGTATTTTCTCAGTCGAACAGTATAAAAAGTTGCATTTGAGTGAAAAAGTTTTTACCGATGCTTTTGAGTTTTATGGAAAGATGAATTTGCTTAAGGCGGGAATTATTCATAGTGATGCGGTTGCGACAGTTAGTCCGCAGTATGCTCGCGAGATCCAAACGTCCGAATTTGGTTGCGGCTTGGAGGGTGTGTTGCAGGCCCGGGGCGAGAGTATCATTGGGATTTTAAATGGGTTGGATTATAAATATTGGGACCCCAGTCGGGAACAATCAATTGATTTTAATTATTCTCAAGATAAGCCGTTGAATAAAATTAAGAATAAGTCTGTTTTGCAAAAAAGGATGAAGTTGCCTAGTAAGAGTCAGATTCCACTGTTTGGATTTGTCAGCCGTTTATCGCATCAAAAAGGTTTGGATTTATTGGATCAAGTGATGCCAGAGCTTATGAAACTTGATATCCAATTGGTTTTTTTGGGTATTGGCGAGCAGAAATATCATCAGATGCTGCTTTCCTGGGCGAAACAATATCCTAAAAAAGTGGCTATTAATTTAGCTTTTGACGAAGAGTTTTCTCATATTGTTTATGCCGGTTGCGATTTTTTCTTGATGCCGTCGGTTTATGAGCCGTGCGGATTAAGTCAATTGATCAGCATGCGGTATGGGACAATTCCTGTAGTTTATCGCGTCGGTGGTTTGGTTGATACGGTCATTCCTTATGATCAGGATGGGAATGGTTTTGTTTTTACCGAATATACGCCCAAAGCATTTTTAAATGTGATTAATCAAGCGATTAGTGTTTATGGTGACGAGCAAACTTTTAATTATATTGTTGGCCAAGCGTTTAAGGCCAATTTTTCATGGGAAAGTTCGGCCCGCCAGTATGTGGGTCTTTATAATCAATGTCTAAAAAATTGATAAAGAAAAAAACGATTGTCGTCGGTGTTACTGGTCAGTTGGCCAGCGGCAAGTCGACGGTTAGTACAATGTTCGCTGTATTGGGGGCGAGTGTTATTAATGCTGACTTATTAGTGCACCGCGCTTTACGCCCAGAAGGTGAGTGTTATAAAAAAGTTGTTAGCGCTTTTGGTCAGGATATTTTAGAACACGGGGAAATTGATCGCAAAAAGCTTGCCGCGCTGGTTTTTGCAAGTCCGCTTTATTTGCGAAAGCTCGAATGGATTATTCATCCTTTTGTCATCAAACAAACGCGCAAAGAAATTGTACTTTTTAAAAAGGCGGGTAAAAAGATAATTGTCTTAGATGTTCCTCTGCTTTTTGAGTCGGGGATGGACAAAATTGTGGACATAACAATTGCTGTAAAAGTGACCAAAAAAGATGGGTTGCTTAGATGTTTGGCGCAGGGACGTTTAAGCCGCAGAGAAGCTCTAGAACGGATACGCTTTCAACTGCCAATGAGGGAAAAAGCTCATCGGGCAGATATTATCATTGATAATGGAGGGACGCTTAAAAAAACAGAAAAACAGGTAAAAGATGTTTGGGGAATGATTAATCGCAGATATTTTGGGAACATTTAAAAACAATACACCAACAGATGAGGAAAGAAAAAATGCCAAGGACATCGAAAGAAAAAGTTAATGAAGAAGAAATGGAGCCTGTAAAACCGGCTCTTAAAAGTGTTGAGAAGGAGAAAAGCACCGAAGAAGAAGTTGTTGTTGCCGCCGGTCGCGGAGCTCAGATTGATATTACAAAATTAAAAGACATGAAAATGTCTGACCTGACAAAATTAGCGCGTGAGATGGGTGTTGAGAACCCCAGCGGGTTAAAAAAGCAGGATTTGATTTTTAAGACTTTGCAGAAGCAGGCCGAAAAGGAAGGTTTGATGTTTGGCGAGGGCACGCTAGAAATCTTAACCGAAGGGTTTGGTTTCCTGCGTTGTGCTAATTATAATTATTTACCCTGTCCGGATGATATTTATATTTCTCCGTCGCAGATTAGACGTTTTGACCTTAAAACGGGGGATAATGTCAGCGGGCATATTCGGCCGCCTAAGGAAGGCGAAAAATATTTTGCCCTTCTTAAGGTTGAAGCCGTCAATTATGAAAATCCGGAAAAGAGTAAGGACAAAATCTTTTTTGATAATCTGACCCCGCTTTATCCGCGTGATCGTTTAAAGTTAGAAACAACGGCGACCGAAATTTCGACACGCGTTATGGATCTTTTGACGCCTATAGGTAAAGGACAAAGAGCGCTGATTGTGGCTCCCCCGTATAGCGGGAAAACGGTTCTTTTGCAAAAAATTGCTAATTCGATTACTCTTAATAACCCAGACATTGTTTTGATTGTTCTTTTAATCGACGAGCGTCCGGAAGAAGTGACCGATATGCAAAGAGGCGTTAAAGGAGAAGTCATTGCATCGACTTTTGACGAACCGGCTGAACGCCATGTGCAGATTGCCGAAATCGTTTTGGAGAAAGCTAAACGTTTAGTCGAGCATAAGCGCGACGTTGTTATTTTGCTCGATAGCATTACTCGTTTGGCACGTGCTTATAATACGGTTGTTCCTCACAGTGGAAAGATTCTCTCCGGCGGTGTGGATTCCAATGCGTTACATAAGCCCAAGCGTTTCTTTGGTGCGGCTCGCGGCGTTGAAGAGGGTGGAAGCTTGACAATTATTGCAACTGCGCTAGTTGACACGGGCAGTCGTATGGACGAAGTTATTTTTGAGGAGTTTAAAGGGACGGGTAATATGGAATTGCAGTTGGATCGCAATTTGTTCCAGCGTCGTATTTATCCGGCTATTGACATCAAACGTTCCAACACGCGCCACGAAGAACTTCTTCTTAAAGAAGAGGAACTCCAGAGAGTGTGGTTACTGCGCAAAGCGATCAATGATCTTAATACGGCGGAAGCCATGGAACTTCTAATCGATCGTTTAGGTAAATACAAGAGTAACAAGGAGTTTTTGGATAATATGAATAAATGAGCGTGAGGGCCATTTATGTTTAAATTAAATTTCCCTCCCCCATCAAGGGGGAGGAAAATGGGTAGAATTCAAATACAACAACAGGAGAAACGACAATGAAAACCGAAATACATCCTAATTATGCAACAACGACAATCACTTGCGCTTGCGGCGAGGTTATTCATACCCGTTCGACCAAGCAAAACATTCGCATTGAAATTTGTTCCAAGTGCCATCCGTTTTATACCGGCGAGAAGAAGTTTGTGGATTCGGCCGGGCGCATTGAACGTTTTGAACAGAGATACAAAAAAGGCAAAAAATGATCAATTGGGAGAAGCTTGGCAAAACCAGAGATCGTTATCGTGAACTCGAGGGACTACTGGCTGATGCGAAGGTCATTGAAGACCAGAAGCAGTATCAAAAGCTTGCGAAAGAGTTCTCGACTTTAAGTCCTTTGGTGGATGTTCTTAAGGATTACGATGCTGTGATTGCGCAAAGTGTTGAGTTAAAGAAACTTCTTGAGGATAAGCAGGAGAAGGAATTTGAAACGCTCATCCGAGCTGAACTTTTGGATTTAGAAGTCCAAAAGAGTGAGCTGGAAAAAAATATTGAAGAACTGGTCAATCCTCGCCGTGTAGACAAGGATACGGGGGTCATCATTGAAATTCGCGCCGGCACAGGCGGGCAGGAAGCTTCGCTGTTTGCCGCGGATCTTTATCGGATGTATTCGCGTTTTGCCGAGCGTCAGGGCTGGCAGGCGGAAGTGATGAGCAGCCACGAGTCCGAGGCAGGTGGTTTTAAGGAAGTTGTTTTAAGTGTTTCTGGAGTTGGCGCGGCACGGCATTTGAAATGGGAAAGTGGCGTTCATCGTGTTCAGCGTGTGCCGACGACAGAAGCGTCTGGGCGTATTCACACCTCTGCTGCGACTGTAGCGGTGTTAGAAGAGCCCGAAGAAGACGTTGAGATTAAAATTGATCCAAAAGATTTGAAAATTGACGTGTATCGCTCGTCAGGGCCGGGAGGTCAAAGTGTTAATACGACAGATTCCGCCGTTCGCATGACACATTTCCCGACGGGAATTGTCGTTGTTTGCCAGGATGAGCGATCGCAATTAAAGAATCGTGCCAAGGCGATGCGGGTTTTGAGGGCACGTATTAAAGACAAGATGGATCAGGAAAACTTTGAAAAAACGAGCAAGGATCGCAAAGCGCAAATCGGAACCGGTGACCGCAGTGAAAAAATTCGGACGTATAATTTCCCGGATCATCGGGTGACGGATCACCGCATCGGGTTTACGACGCATCAGTTAGACAATGTCATGGACGGGGATTTGGAAGATTTGACCAATGCTTTAATCCGTGAAGAGGACAAGAACTTGCAGGAACAGGAACAGTCAAAGCCATGACCGAGCAGGAATTAATGTTGACGGCAATTTTGGATTGTGACCGCGCGGATCTTTATGCGCAAATCCCGCAATTAACACCCGAGCAAGAACAAGTATTGCAAAAAATGCTAGAGCGCCGCAGTCATAATGAACCACTGCAGTATATTTTGGGGCAAACACATTTTTTTGGTTATCCTTTCAAAGTTGATTCGCGTGTTCTTATTCCTCGTCCTGAAACAGAACTTTTGGTTGAAGCGATTGTTGATTTTGTTTTACGGCATCATGGCGGTCAGTTGCAAATTTTAGATGTCGGGACAGGTTCCGGGAATATTGCAGTTTCTCTGGCCAAGTCCTTGCATCAAGCTCGCCTAACGGCGCTTGATATTTGTGAAGATGCGCTTAAACTTGCTCGTGAAAATGCACGGCGCAATGGGGTGGCCCATCAGATTGATTTTGGGCATTGTGATTTTTTTGAATTTTTTCAAAATTATAGTCAGGCCCAGAAACGCTTTGATATAATCGTTTCAAATCCGCCGTACATTGCAACGGATTTGTTGGCTTTATTGCCTGAGGATGTCAAACAAGAGCCGGTTTTGGCTTTAGATGGGGGAAGTGACGGGCTAAAATTTTATCGTGGGCTGATTGCACAAGCCCGGCGTTTTTTGAAAGACAATGGCCTTTTAGCATGCGAGATTGGCGATGGGCAAAAAGAGCCGATTAGTTCTCTGCTCGTTGAAAATGGTTTTGTAGATTTTTATTTTAAAAACGATTATCGAGATACACCACGATATTTTTTAGCGCAGGTTTAACGATTGGCATATAACGATAAGGAACGCTCATGGACAAATTAGTCATTGAAGGGGGTAAAAAGCTTGCAGGCGATATCAAGGTCAGCGGTTCAAAGAATTCGACCTTGCCAATTTTAGCGGCCACTCTTTTGACCGACGATAAATGTGTGATTCGCAATGTGCCAAAATTGCGCGACACCCTTACAATGATCAAACTTTTGCGATCCTTGGGCAAAAGTGTTGATTACAATAATAATACAGCAATCATAAGCGGCGCGGCTAATAGCTCGACGGCAGAATATAAACTTGTGTCAACGATGCGCGGTTCTTTTTGTGTGATGGGGCCGCTTTTATCAAAATTTCGGACGGCAAAAGTTTCTTTGCCCGGCGGGTGCGTCATCGGTATTCGTCCGGTGGATTTGCATATTAAAGGGTTTAAAGCTCTGGGTGCGACCATTGAAGTTGAGGGTGGCTATGTGATCGCCAAAGCTCGAGAGCTCAAAGGCGATTTGATTTATTTGGGTGGTGTATTTGGCCCGTCGGTTCTAGCGACTGGGAATGTCATGATGGCGGCGAGTTTAGCGACGGGGGAGACGATCATTGAAAGCGCGGCGTGTGAACCGGAAGTCGAAGAGTTAAGTGAATTTTTGATTAAGATGGGTGCGCATATTGAAGGCAAAGGCACTTCGCGTTTGGTTATTCGTGGAGTCAAACGTTTGCATGGCGCGGATTATACCATTGGCCCAGACCGCATTGAAGCGGGGACTTTTGTGCTTATGGCGGCGGCGACGCAAAGTACACTGACTATCCGCAATGTCAAATATGCCCAGCTTTTGGTTTTGGTTGACCGGCTTGAAGCCGCTGGGGTGCGTTTTAAAAAGGGCAAGGATTCCTTGACGGTCATTGGCCCTAAGAAATTAAAACCTGTTAGCATTACGACTTATCCGTATCCGGGTTTTCCGACGGACTTGCAAGCGCAGTTTATGGCGCTTATGGCCATTACTCCAGGGGTCAGCGTCATCAATGATAAAGTTTTTCCGGATCGTTTTATTCATATTGCAGAACTTAATCGTATGGGGGCTAATATCCGACGAGATTCGGGTGTAGCGATTGTCGAGGGCGTTAAACATCTTTTTGGCGCTCCGGTTATGGCCTCTGATTTGCGAGCATCCGCCGCTTTGGTGCTTGCGGGGTTAGCCGCTAAAGGAAAAACCGAAATTCACCGCATTTATCATTTGGAACGCGGGTATGAAGACTTGGAATCAAAACTTAAAAAAGTCGGCGCAGTCATTTATCGGGAGAAAGAATAATGATCCTAGGTAACGTTTTCGGAGAGAACCATGCCCGCTCGTCCTCGCAACGTCCGGACTACAAGTCATCTGAAAAGCGTTTGTATAAAATACTTAAGGAATATTGATGTTACTTATTATCGACAATTTCGATTCATTTACGTACAACTTAGTCCAATACTTTGGCGAGCTTAAAGCGGACATGAAAATTTTTCGCAATAATGCTTTGACCGTCGAGAAAATTCGTAAATTAAAGCCCTCGCGTATCGTGATTTCTCCGGGCCCGGGCCGGCCGGAAGATGCGGGTGTCACTGTGGACGTTATTAAGCAATTAAGCGGCAAAGTTCCTATTTTAGGCGTTTGCTTGGGCCATCAGGCGATTGGTTATGCTTATGGGGCAAAGATTATTGGCGCCAAACATCTGATGCACGGCAAAACCTCTCCGATTGCACATAAGGGCACGGATATTTTTAAAGGTCTGGCCAATCCTTTTGAAGCGACGCGCTATCATTCCTTGGTCATTGATCCAAAATCTCTGCCAGATTGCCTTGAAGTGACTGCATGGACCAAAGATAAAGATAAAGAAATCATGGGCGTGCGTCACACAAAGTTTCCGCTGTGGGGCGTGCAATTTCATCCGGAATCCATCCTGACAAAGTCCGGCATGGACATCTTAAAGAATTTCTTAAAGCTTTCTTAAATTTTATGGACGCGTATATTCAAAAATTGCAGAATCGCCAGGATTTGACAGAAGGTGAGATTCAGGCGGTTATGCGTTTAATCATGTCAGGAGACATTGCGCATCACTCGATTGCGGAATTTTTGCTGGCTTTAAATGCCAAAATTCCGACGATTGATGAGATTACCGGTGCGGCAAAAATCTTGCGTGATTTTTCGCTGGAAGTTAAAACCAAACATCCTGTGGTTTTGGATACTTGTGGAACCGGTGGAGATAAGAAGGGCACGTTTAATATTTCGACGATTGTCGCCTTTGTTGTGGCTGGCGCTGGCGTCGTTTTGGCCAAGCATGGCAATCGTTCGGTTTCAAGTCATTGCGGCAGTGCGGATGTTTTAGAAAGGTTAGGCGTTAATATCGCCCTCGAAAAAGAACATTTAGGCGAGTGTTTGGACAAAATTGGCATTGCTTTTCTTTTTGCGCAAAAGCTTCATCCCGCCATGAAAAATGTGGCTCCGGTTAGAAAAAGTTTGGGTGTTGAAACGATTTTTAATATTTTGGGTCCTTTGCTTAATCCGGCCAAGGCGACACATCAGGTGATGGGCGTTTATAGCCGCGATTACGTCGAGCCTTTAGCCCGTGTTTTGAAAAATTTAGGGTTGCGCCGCGCTTTTGTCGTGCATGGCAAGGATGGCTTGGATGAAGTGACGACCACAACCCAGACATTTGTCAGCGAATTTAATGGACAGGAAATTTTAAGTTATCAAATCGACCCTGTGGAATTGGGGTTTCATTTAGCAGATGAAAGAGACTTAAAAGGCGGGGATATTAGTGCCAATGCACAGATTGTTTTAGATATTTTAAATGGTAACCAGGGAGCCAGACGTGACATTGTCGTCTTAAATGCCGCTTGCGCTTTGTACTGTGCCGAAAAAGTTTCGAGTATTTCCGACGGGATTGCTTTAGCCAAAGATTCTATAGACAGCGGCAAAGCTTTGCAAAAATTAGAAGAATTGAAAGCTTTTACGAATGGTATCGTTTGATGAATCGAGATTTCTTAAAAGAGATTGTCCAATATAAAAAAGAATTGCTGACCCAAAAGAGCGGTTATTATGCCGCGCTTAAGAAGAATGTCAAAACGTCCCCGCACAGCCGTTATGGGCTTTTTAAGAAAGCCATCAGCAAGTCTGGTCGTGTGAATTTGATTGCCGAAATTAAAAAAGCTTCTCCGTCGGTCGGAATTATTCGTGAGCCTTTTGACTTAAACGGTTTGGCCAGAACCTATGCTGAAAACGGCGCCGATGCTCTTTCGGTTTTGACCGAAGATAAATATTTTTTAGGCAAGCCGACCTATATTAAACGGGTCAGTGAAGAAGTCCTGTTGCCGGTTTTGACCAAAGATTTTATTATTCACGAACATCAGATTTTTGAAACGTTTTGTCAGGGGTCCAGTGCGGTGCTTTTGATTGTTGCGATTTTAGACGATGTTTTGCTCAAAGATTTGATACAGGTGGCCGCTGATTTGGATATGGATTCACTCGTCGAAGTTCATGATGAAAATGAACTTCACCGAGCGCTAAAAGCCGACGCGGATATCATTGGGATTAATCATCGTAATTTGGCAACCTTGACGATTGATTTGAGCGTTAGTCAAAAATTGGTGCCGCAGATTCCTAAAGGGAAAGTGATTATTGCCGAAAGCGGTATTAAGACGCACGCCGAGATTGAAACGTTGCAAGCGTTAGGTGTTAACGCGGTTTTGATTGGCGAGAGTTTTTTGCGTTCTGCCGACGTCGGTGCAAAAGTTAAAGAGATTATGCACGGCAGGGGATAGTTATTAAGGATGATTTATGACTTTTATGGAACCCTCTTGGTTCACAAGAAACTGGGGCGCTTTTTCTAAATCTAAAGTAAGCGCCCGCAGATTCTAAGTTCGCTATAGAGGGTTTCTCCAAAACTTATATCATTTGAAAGGATCGTATGTTAAAAGCAAAAATTTGCGGGATTACCGATACAAAGGATGGCTTGTTGGCCGCGTCTTTAGGCGCTTGGGCTTTGGGGTTTATTTTTTACAAAAAAAGCAAACGTTTCGTTGGACCGTATAAGGCCAAAAAGATTATTTCAGACTTGCCGCCGTTTGTCACGCCCGTCGGTGTTTTTGTCGACCAAAAGCCGGGAGCGGTTAAGGAAATTGCCGAGTTTTGCGGTTTGCGGGTTTTGCAGTTTCATGGCGATGAGGATTCTGACTTTTGTAAGCGTTTTGATAAATACAAGATCATCAAAGTTTTTCGTGTCAAAGAAGATTTTGATATCAATCTACTGCGACCATATAAGTCATTGGTCAGCGCTTTTCTTTTTGATCGGCATGAAGAAGGCGTACAGGGGGGGACGGGCAAGACCTTTAATTGGAAGCTTATCAAGGAAACCAAGAATTTTGGGGTTCCGATAATTCTTTCCGGTGGGATTCATTCTAATAATGTTCGAACTGCTTTTGAAGAGATTAACCCTT
>CAZNNZ010000035.1:1118-14934 GCA_964574575.1 uncultured Planctomycetales bacterium | reverse complement strand
TCTCATTTTTACCAATAGGTTTACCTTTATACTTTGCATGAACCTTTCGTATATCTTCAAACTTCTGCTTAGCAAATTCCTGACGAATACGCTCTTTCTCTTGGGCAGTTTCTTTTTCAATAACTTTTATCGCGGCGGCTTCTTGCTCTTTGTTCGTCAAACGACGCTGAGGCTTCTTAACAACCGAACCTAACATATTTTTTGCGGGGTCTTCTTTGATATCTTCACACTTAGATGCAGGAGAAGAAATATCTTCGTTAGCGTTTACAACTTCTGATTTGTCAGCAGTTGAAACTTGCTTTTTAACAGCTTTCTTTTGTGCAACTTCCTGCGGAGAAACTTCCTGTGATAAAGATTCTTCTGGCGCAATTTGCTCTAAAGTAACTTTCTGGGGCTCAACTTCCGGCTTCTTAACTTGCGTTTTCTCAACTTTTAATTTTTTGACTTCTGTTTTTTGGGCTTCTAATTTTTTAACTTCTGCTTTTTTGACTTCTGATTTTTTAACTTTTGTTCTTGGCGCTGCGCTTGTTTTCTTATCCGCGACAACAGACTTTGTTTTAACAGGCGCTTTCTGTTCTTTTTGCGTAGATTCTGCACGTAAAGATTCTAAGGCAGCTTTTTCTTCTTTCGCAATCTGAGTTTCAATCGCCTCAACGCTCAAATTCTTGTCCAGTTCTGTGTCTTTAGCAGCTTCAACCTTAGGCGTATTTTTTTTGATTTTTTTATTGTTCTCAATGGATTGTGCAGGCTGCTCTTGCTCACGGCTTGCTGCAATATCTAGCTTATCGCTGCTACCAAAACCAAGCATTCGCAAATACATAAGAGCTTCTTCATTATTAGGGTCAGCCAGCAGAGCTTTGTTAAATTCAACAATGGCCAAATCATAATTCTTTTCTTCAAAAAGTTCTTTTCCGCTCGTCACATAATAATTTGTAGCAAGATTTTCGTTAGCAAAACTACTGGCAGAAGAAAAAAGAAAGAAACAGGCGCAGGCAAAAAGAAAAAGTATTTTTTTATTCATTATGAATTTGATATTTTAGAATTTTTGATAGTAACTCTTAAGTGATGTTTGGGATTATAACATCGTTGAAATATTACTGCAACAAAGGTTAAAATTATTTATTTGATAACAACAAAAACTTTTATCCACCAAATTTGGCTTTTATGTTATAAATGTTCATAAATTAAATGAACCTTTCTTCTCTAGTATATAGCCCTAATGACTGTTACAGCCGCTACCCCGATGCTTACGCAGTACCAAAAGGTCAAATCGCAATACCGCGATTGCATCCTTTTCTTTCGTCTTGGCGACTTCTATGAAATGTTTTTTGAAGATGCTAAAACGGCCTGTAAAATACTTGACTTAGTTTTGACCGCCCGCGGACGCGGCACACTCAACGAAACACCAATGTGCGGCATTCCTTATCACGCCGCAGAAAGTTATATCAGCCGACTGATTAAAGCCGGCCACAAAGTTGCGATTTGCGAACAGGTTGAAGATCCTTCAACGGCCATAGGCATTGTCCGACGCGATGTCATTCGCGTTATTTCCAGCGGTACTTATCTTGATGAAAATTCTCCGGATGCCCGATATCTATGCGCCTTGCATCCTAATGGCAACTTAATCGGAATATCTTTTACCGACCCTGTCAGCGGAACAATCCAAACCAATCAATTCGAAAACCCACATAAAATCATCGAACTCTTAGCACGCTTACCAATCTACGAATGTATCTTTCCAAGAAGCGAGGAAGAAAAAATCAAAGAATTATTAAAGAATCCTCTGCTGAAAACAAAATCTCTGACATTAAGTCCACAAGAAAACTGGTCTTTTAATCCAGACATTGCCGACAAAAACCTCTGTGAACATTTTGCTGTCTTAAACCTGCATGGCTTTGGTTTGGACGGCTTAAATATGGCTATCTCAACGAGCGGCGCACTTTTAGAATATCTTAAAATCATGAATCGCCAACCACTGCGGCACATTAACCGCTTAAGCCTTTATACCGACGAAGAGTATGTCTACCTTTCCCCGGCTGCAAATTACGGACTTGAAATCGAAACTTTTTTTAAAACAATCAATCACACTTTAACTGCAATGGGAAAAAGGCAATTGCGCTTTTGGCTTGGGCATCCTCTTAGAAAAGTCCCTTTGATTATGCAGCGCCAAAATGCGGTCACCCTTTTACGCGACAACACCCAAGTCCTCCAAAATCTTCGCGAAATCTTCAATCTTTTGCCCGACCTCGAAAAATCCATTTCTAAATTAAGCTGCGGCTATACTCAACCCAAAGACCTTTTGTCAATACGCAACAGTTTAAATCTTCTGCCTAAAATCCAAGAAACTATCGCCGAACTTTTTACGAAAAATGAACTCTTTAGCATTGACGATATCCCTCATTTGCGAAAATTATTAGACAATGCCATTAATCCCGATATGCCGTTGTCCAACAATGAAGGCAAAGTCATCAAACGCGGATTTAACCCAGATCTCGACGAGCTTAAAGACATCCAAGAAAACGGCCAAGAGTGGCTGCGCCAATATCAAGCACAGGAAATTGCACGCTCAAAAATCAATTCGCTTAAAGTCGGCTTTAACAAAATTTTTGGCTATTACATTGAAGTAACCAATGCCAATCTTAATATTGTCCCGCCGCACTTTATTCGTAAACAAACCTTGGTCAACGGCGAGCGATTTATCACATCGCAGCTTAAAGAATATGAAGAAAACCTTTTAACAGCCGAAGACAAAATCCACAAGCTCGAAAACCAACTTATTGAAGAAATCAAAAAAACAATTCTCGACTACGCCGGGGCTTTACATAAGTTTAGTCAAAGCATTGCCACATTAGACGCCTTATATTCCTTGGCTTTACTTTCGCAACAAGCCGGTTATGTTGCCCCTAAAATCAGCGAAGATTCTGTTTTGAATATCAAAGACGGACGTCATCCCGTCGTCGAGAAAACTTCAAACCAAAGCTTTATTCCCAACGACACATATCTAGACAACACAGACCAGCACTTGATTATTTTGACAGGCCCGAATATGGCCGGAAAATCTACCTACATCCGGCAAATCGCCCTTTTGGTTATCCTCGCTCAAATGGGAAGTTATGTGCCAGCCAAAAGCGCCCACGTGGGAATCGTGGACAAAATTTTTACGCGCATCGGGGCACACGATGATATTACCAAGGGCCAAAGCACATTTATGGTGGAAATGAGCGAAACAGCTGATATTCTCAACAATTTAACAGCGTCGAGTCTTGTCATTCTTGACGAAATCGGACGCGGTACCAGCACCTTTGACGGGTTAAGTCTCGCGTGGGCATTGGCCGAACATTTTCAAAAAGCAAAAAGCCGCACCCTTTTTGCAACACACTTTCATGAATTAACAGCGCTCGCCGATAAACATACCGGGGTTGTAAATTTTAATGTTTCCGTCAAAGAATGGAAAGATGAAATCATTTTTTTGCATAAAATTGTTCCCGGCAAAAGCGATGATAGCTATGGGATTTATGTCGCGAAATTAGCCGGTGTCCCTCAAGAAATTATCAATCGCTCCAAGAAAATTTTGTCTGAATTAGAATCTCAGAGCAATCTCAAAGAGCGTTTAACGGCCAAACCAACAAATGAAAACCAGATGTCGCTTTTTGCTAACACTGCGGATCCCGTCATGCAAGTCCTAAAAGAAACACTTAAAAATCTCGATTTAAACCAAATGACACCGCTTGCGGCTTTAAATAAAATTCAAGAATTAAAGCAACTGGCACAAAAGGAAAACACATGAGCCGAGTACATATTTTATCCCCTGAAGTAATCAGCAAAATCGCCGCCGGCGAAGTTATTGAACGGCCCGCATCGGTTCTTAAGGAACTTATTGAAAACAGCTTGGACGCCGGATCACAAACAATCGAACTGCATCTCAAAGACGCCGGAAAAGTGCTTATTGATTTAACCGATAGCGGTACCGGCATTGAACAAGACGACTTAGAAACTGTTTTTGAACGTCACTCGACGAGCAAAATTAAAACTGCTGACGATTTGTTTAACATTCATTCTCTGGGATTTCGCGGGGAAGCTCTTTATAGCATTGCGGCGATTTCAGACATCACCCTGCGCAGCAAAACCGCGACACAAGATTCAGGATGGGAAATCCATATGCGCGCAGGAAAAAAGATTTCGCACAAACCGGTGGCGATGCCCAATGGCACACAGATCCAAGTCAAAGAATTGTTCTTTAATACGCCCGCTCGCCGAAAATTCTTAAAAACAAATACGACCGAGCTTAATCAAATTCTCTCGACGATCACACCTTACGCGCTTTTTTATCCAGAATGCCGTTTTTTAATCACGCATGAAAGCCGCAAACTTCTAGACCTTGCTCCGGCAAAAACCCAAATCGAGCGCATTGGTGAAACTTTAAACCTTGACCCTAAACACTTGCTCGAGATTAAAGAGACCTTTAAGGAACAAGAATTTTCTATTCACATGATTTTAAGCGACATCAACTTAAGCCGCAGCCGACGCGACCTACAATTTATTTTTATCAATGGCCGGCCAGTTCAAAGCAAATCTATTGGATTTCATCTTAATGACATTTACCGCTTAATTTTACCACCCAACCATTATCCTTGCTTTTGTCTGTTTCTAAATATCCCGCCAAATCACGTCGATGTTAATATGCATCCAACCAAGCGCGAAGTCAAAATCAAAGACGAGCATCATTTAATGCCGCTTTTGCGTCATATGGTTGAACAAACACTTATGACGCATGGCAAACCAAAAGAACTTGCCGAAAAACAGATTCTTTCTCAAGAATCTTCTGTTTTACGACGAGCTTTGACTAAAAATACACTCAACGATAGCCCTGTATCGGCTATTTCTCAAATAGACCTTCCGAATCCAAAAGCTTCTCTGACAGAACAATACACTTTCCCACAGCAAGAACATCCGACAACTGAAAATTCCTCAAATCCACAGACAGCTGGGCAAAACCTCATTAATAAATTTTCGCGCAGCCGCTATTTGGGTGCTTTTATCAATAAATTTTTGCTGTTTGAAGCCGACCGTTCACTTTTGATCGTCGACCAACACGCCGCACAAGAAAGAATTGTTTTTGAAGCGCTGATTAGACAAATGGACCGCGGAAAAGTGGAAGTGCAAAATCTGCTGACGCCGGATTTACTGAAAGTTTCAATGACAGAAATGTTAACATGGGAAGAAAGTCAAGACACCCTAGAAAAACTGGGCTTTAGCTCTACGCAATTCGACAAAAACACAATCGCTATTCACAGCTGCCCCGCACTTTTAAGTGATCCCTTGCGCGGCGTGCGAGAACTTTTAGCTGGCGGTAACATCAACCGCGCCGACCACGCTACCTTAGCCCGACGAGCTTGCCGTGCTTCTATCCGCGCGGGAGACCCACTTAAAACATCACAAGCCGAATATCAAAAAGAACAACTGCTCAAATGCCGCGATCCTTTCACCTGCCCACACGGCCGCCCGACGGTCATTGAACTAAGTGAAAACTTTCTCAACCGACAGTTTTTTAGAACTTAAAAATTCTATCCTGGCTGGACATTAACCAACAAAATCACAAAATTAAAAACAACTACATATTCTGAAAAATCTCTTTCAGGAGTTGCTCGGTCATTGGCAATTTCGCTAGAACCAGAATACCCCCTATTTGCCTGATAGAAAACCAACCACTCGCGAAATCTTGCACCCAAACTATTGTGCGGTGTTGATTTATAATAACGTATAACAAGATGTTTATAATACTCTATTTTTCTATACGAAATTAGGACAGCTCTTATTAAGCGTTTAATTTGATATTGACCATTAATATTTTGAACAAGACTATTTAAAAGAATATTTACACCAAACACAGGTGCTGTAAAATTAAAATATATTGTTTCTGGGACAAGATATCTTTGCAATGTCGGCAACTGATAACTAAAATTTACATCCATAATTTCTCGAGGATTAACTACCGCGCTTTTTGGTAAACTCTCTTCTCGTAAGCTAATACCTTTAAGAATATCTTTTTGTCGCATAACTTTTGTCGACTTGCTTGCTTTGCCAACAAATGGACTTATGAATCTTGCAGGTTCCATCAAACGATCCGTCTTTAAAAGACTTTCTATTGCGCTCGCCTTATTTCCTTGGGCAACACCCGGACGATTCATAGCCAAGTAACGACGACGCTCACGCATCTTTCTTTGATGCCCCCGCGGCCAAACCACTAGCGCCCGACGCTCTAAATATTTTCTTCTCAACTCTTTCTGATGCACCAATTCAATATTTCGTAGAGCCTTAACGTCCACGCCCAAACTTGCGCGATTTGCAAACGACGATAAAGTTTTTTCACTTTGCATGTCATCTTCAATGATTGCCGAAGAAGAGAAAACCATGTTAGTTTTTAAAGTTTCACCTGTTACAAGATTGTGCGTCAGAATTGTGTCGTATTGACTCATGTGGGGAAAATAAGTAAATTCAACTAAACTGATTTCAAATGAGCCAAAATCTTGATTTTCGTGTTCACGCAATGTCTTTAAAAAACTTTCATAATGCCTCGGAACCTGCACCACATAAGCCATGCTGACATGTCCGGCCATCGACAAAAAATTCCTTTTATAACTTTGCGCATGATTTTGAATAATTTTTTCGATAATAAGAATTTTGCGCAGCTCTTCAATGTTTTCAAAATGCACCAACGCTGTCAACGCTCCACGCAGTCCAACACCTTTAACGTGGCCACGGATAGGGTCCATCAGCGGCAATTCTTCAAAAGCAGACTTTATCTGCTCAAATCGCAAGGCGAATTGTTCCGTCGTAACTCCCAAAGAAGAACAGTCAGCAAATTGCGCACTCGGGTCAATATCCACAAGCGTCATGTGAAAAGAACTTGGAACAAGCCATGACACCGATTGGTTATTCCCATCAACTTGCAATTCTCGCGCAATGGTATTTTGAAATTTTGATAACCTTTCTATTAAATCTTCTGGCATACGCACAATGACCGTCAAGCCCATAAAGGACTTTGGCTCGCCGTTTTCATGAAACTTCAAATTATTGACCAAGCGTGAAGAATCAAACGTCCTATCAGCATATTGAAAAATCGCACGTCTTGCCAGCCCATTGGCATAACGCTGACGTATCGACTCTGCTCTTAAATCCAGCTTTTGTTCTGTTATCGCGGATGAAGAAATCGGGCCGTTAATTTCTCTGGCAGAATTTCCAGCAACATATTCAATAATACTTAGTATTTTTTCGCGGTAGACTTGCGAATCTTTACAAATCTCGACAGGCAATTCCAACGTCATTGAAACAGAGGCATAATTAATCGCCGAGGTAATAGTCAAGCTCGAATATTTAATCCTACGATCAAATTCCGAAATTGCTTTTAAAAGTCTATAAATTTCTCCTGGGGTATTCGCCATCCTAACCTCAATTTTCATGCGATTGGCAAAAACTTCTAAAAGCGTCGAAAAAATGCCGCTGTCAGGCGAAACATCCGGAATCAGATTTTGAATATCCACCACAACCTTTTTTAAAATTTCAGCATCCTTAAGGGCATCAACCTCAATGTCAACATCCGCCCCTGCATCTTTGATCCGTCGAATATTAATGCCATAATTAGCGAGTATACGCGTTAATGACAAATAAATCCCCGGACGATCATGCTTAATCAAAACACGCAAAACATATTGCGATTCGGTAATTTGCCACTTAGCCGTAACACCGCCAGCGCTTAATTTTTCTTTAATCACCGACGGCTCAATCCTGCCGCGGCCGACGGCTTCGACGAGCATTTCAACCGTACTAATATACTTCAATGGTAGCTTAGAAAATGTCCCTAAAATAGATTCCAACCGGGTTTGGATTCTTTCTTCGTCAAAATCCATGATCCAAGCCATACCCATTTCTCTGGCTAACAATTTGCGTCCAAGAGCGCTCCAAGCCTCATGCACAGAATTAGCATCAACTAATCCTAAAGCAAAACTCTGATACAGTTCTTCCATACCGTCTGTTGTCTTAAAACCTAAAGCATTGCTTAAACGTTTTAGTGCCTCTTTTTCTTGACGACGGCCTGTCAAATGCGCAATTTCTGTCAGGCGAATACGGCCCTGCTCGACTAATTTCTTTTGTTCTTGATCGGTCAAATCAATCAATCTGGAAACAAGACGAGCTCGAGTTGTTGTCGCTTGAACAAAAATCTTACCCAAATTTACGCTAACATTAGAACCATTTTTAGAAAACATCAGAATTCCCCCGACGGGTAAATTCTTTGTTTCCTTAAGTTTTTGATGATCCTTTCTTGCGTCGAGAATTAAAGAGTTCTCATCAAAATATAAGCCAAGCGATACCGGATAGGCGCCGCGATAATGCCCATTTAATAAATCACTTCTCCACTGCGCGGCAACATCTGCGGCAATTGCCGCCTTAAGAAGAACATAAGGTGTCAGCTCATAATGTTCATCGCCACTTAGAGTACCCGTATTTTTTATAGGTTTGACAAAAATCACTGCGTTTGTATCAGCAAAATAATCTTTTAATTGGCCAAAATCTACATCAAGATTTCCAGAAGGTTTAAAGTGTGGGAATCGATCGAGTTTCTGTTGCCGCAAAGCCTCTATTTTACGAGCAGAATATTCCCAATGTGCGGCGGAAACTGCCGCCAAATAAAGATCATAATTCTTTTCATCAAAAACAATAATGTCAAACGGCCGCAATTTATTATCTTTGAGCTTAAACTGCAACGCTTCATATTGCACCTTAGGCGGCGCATGCATATCAAAATCATAATACTGCAAATGCGGAGATACATTAAAATCCGTCAGCGCATAGAGAATCTCTCCTGCTTTGTCACGTTCTTCTTGTGTTATCGCAATAACCATAATCCCGTTAAGGTCATTAACCTCCGTCGGTTTTTTCCCTTTTCGGTCAACCACATTAGCAAAAGACATAGGATCCTTAGCCCGAAAACGGTATTTAGTCTCTTGAGAAACACCCTTATTTTCAAAATCCTGTTTAAGACCATCCTTGATTTTCAAAAGATAATTATCTTTCGTGCCGGCATCCAAATCACCGTCTATTGCATCAATAAACTCACTGATTCTTTGGTAGAGATCAGGATCAACAATTCGTAACGACAACACACGCAAATCCCGTGCCATTTCATGCAAACCAAAATAATTGGCAAACGTTACAAAAATATGCATCGCTTTCTGTGCCAAATACTCTTTCTGCGACTGAACCCCATCTTTAGCCTGTTCTAACGCCGCCATCAGATCCGCAACTGCAAAGAGAAAAGACTGGCCATCATCAATGACTTTTACAAAATAGGTCAACCATCGCTCAAGGCCGCGAAGATCTTTAAGTCGGTTGTCTGTGCCTACTGACGGAATGTAAACAATATTGCTTATTCTTTTGAAATGTTGCGCTCGAGCAACGTCAGGGGCTAAATCTTTTTGGCGGGATCGTTTCTTTAACGATGACAATGTCCCCAGCTGGGCATCTGGAATATACGCTAACCACGCCGCCGCAATCGTTGACGGCTCTGCCCCAAACCCTTGCAAAAGCTCGACAACTCTTTGAGCCTTTTCTAAATTCTCTGGAGGCAATAATTGCAAAGCGGAAGAAGAACTAGCAACTGCCGAATCAGCTAATAACCTATCTTTCTCTAATGCGAATGCAATATTACTCGTAAGCGGATGTACAATCAGTTTGAAGTCACCGGAATCAAGCGCCTCTAAAACAATCCATCCTCTTTTAGCCGCCACAGCTTGAATTTGCCACGGATATAGCTGTTCTTGTTTGTGCAATATCTCTAAAATCATGGCTCTTTTGCTAACTACAACCCAAGATAATCCAAGATTTCTATAAAACGCAGGCACCGTTGGGCCATAAACTTTTAAAGTTTTAATCTGCCGCGCATACAATTCTTCAATGAGCAAAGATAAAAAGACAGAACCCAATCCTCCCAAAGAGCGATATAACTCATTGATCTGAATATCCAAAACATCTCCCGCTCCTAAAGACGCAATTTGTCGAGCTGGGTCAATCGCGGCATTAACAAAATTTTCTTGTTCATCAACAATTTCTTGACCAAAAAATCCTATATACGGATTAATCTCGGTCAGACGAAAAGTCAATCGGAACAATTGATGATTTTGAAAGTTTGCCTGACGCACAAAAAAGACATACCCGTTTTTTCCAACAACATAACGTAATTTGCCAACCTGATCAGCAAATTCAAAATTATCTATATCAATATCCCTATGAAGGCCAGCAAATCGCAAGACTTGATCTTGAGGGATAATAATTGCCGCGCTGGAAACTGAAAGCTTGGCTTCAATAGCCGGAATTTGCCCAACAAAAGAATCCCCCTCAAAACCATACCCAAAACGTAAAAGTTTTTCTCGATATTGCAATACCAACTGATAATATTTCTCACCCTTTTCTGTAAGACCGAGCTTCCCGTCTTCTCTTGCGGCAATCAATCCTTTAAAGCGGGCCTGCATTAACGCTCTTTCAAATTTCTGAATGACAATCCTTCGTGATTTCTCATATAACGCTAACAATTGATGATGCGGTTGAGTCATCAAGATTTCTGAAAAAAGTTCATCTGTTGTTTTAGGCTCTGGTGCCAAGACATTTAAAACATAATTTTGCAAAAATTCTTGCGGAACGATAGACCGATTACCCTCGTGATTATCAAGACTAAAAAGAAGGTCCCGGATAAACTTAAATCGGTTTTCATCACCAGGAAGAACAAAAACAGGCATATTGTTCCAAACATGCACAGGCACAAAAACGAAATCAATACTATACCTGCCTTGTTGCAACAGTAACTCTAGGGCTTGCTCCTTATCCAAATAGAGATCTGCAGCATTGACTTTTTCGCCCAAAATCCTATTAATCTTCTTCCAAAGACTTAGATATTTAAGCTCATACTCAACAAAACGCTCCTTTAATAAGGCATCCATATCTTCCTGTATCCTCCATGGCCCTTTGTCGCTATGATCAACAACTAGCAACATGTCAAAATCCGGAGTTATTCTTTTTAAGAATCCTTCCTGAGTAAACTCGTTATTCTGCAAACGACTAAGAGTTTGATGAATTCGCAAACGAACATCGACAGCACCATAAAATGGATACCCAATACCATAAACTTCTTCTACCATTGGAGCTTCTCTTAAAATCTTAATGATTGAGTAAACCGTGTCTCTTGAAATTTCATAGCGATCTGGCCCATAAAAAACCTCAATAGCCATAAATTTTTCATACGCGCTTGCGTCTAATAATTTTCTGGCTAGCTCATAATATAAACTAAAATCTTGCTCATCCACCGATGAGGAAGCGGTTGTGTCCGACGCTTTCGCCTGTCTTTGACGAAAAGCTTTAAGATGATAAACCGCAATAGGCGCATCGCCCTCTGCATGTTGAATAACGCGAAAGCCGAGATTCTCAAACATCACCCGACTGCGCTCTAAAACATTTTGTACGACAAAATAATTAAAGGCGTATTTTCCTAACTTATTTTGCAACGACGAGAGCCAAGGAATCAATTGCTCTAAAAACCAATGTTTTTGCAACCAATCTTTTGCGGCGCTGGCAACTTGCGGGGAAATTCCGTTATTTTGAAAAATCGCAACAATTGGATCACGATGCATCCGGCCATGGCCCAAATAAACATATTGACTGGCATAATCGAATTGAATTTCTAAATCAAATAATTCGGCATGATTTCTTGGTTTCCATACCAAATATAACTCTTTAATACTTACTGCAATAAGTCTTCGGCCCACCCACAACATTCCCAAATAGACAGCCACACCCAAATACCAATTTGACAGCACTCCAGCAGCGATAGATATGATGGCAGGGGCTAGAATAATCGCCGTCTCGATCAATAAAAGTTTACTCAATAAACCCATGTCCTTTCGAAGACTTTTACGGCTTAAAGAATTTTCGGTTGATAAAATCCGCACACTTAAACGTTCTTCATCGCGGCTAACAATAACCTTATCGGCTGGTAAATCAGGCAAAAGAACGGCCAAATCCTGATTTTTCCTATTAAGCAATTGTGAAATACCCAACGGTTTTTTAACTGGCCCTAAGTCATAATTATCGGCCAAAGGATAAACAGCCTTGTTAACAGCATCCCAAACTGCCGGCAAAATCATCATCAACCTTTTAAGCTGGTTAATTTCTGACTCTGTCGCCTCTCTAAAAAACTCGTACAAGCTTTCTCTCATAATCTTAATCTTTAACAAAAGCAATAAATTTTGGTTCTCAACACCGCTGGAAGCAACGAAAGTTAGCGTATCCACCGGCGATGATGCTGGCAAATTTTCTCCCACAAACTTGATAACTCCTCGCACAAACTTCTCTGGATCCAAAAATGGATACTTATGCGCCAAAACTGGGCTAATGCCCTTTTTCGTCACATCTTCAAAAACAACTTCGACCCCTTTATATTGCTCTTGAGTCTCTGGCCCGATTCTGGCAATAAAATCATTTTGGTCAAAATAAACCTTAATCTTGACGCTATGGTTTTTGATATTTTCTAAAATTATTCGTTCTTCATCGTCACCCGCGGCAGTGGCCATAACAGCCGATAATTCTGGAATTAAAACATCAAAAGGCATCTGAATAAACTCCGTAATAATATCTTCAAGAAATTCCGGCGCAATCTCCGGCATTCCCGCAACCTGCTTAACAATAAGTTTTCTTAAAGAAGGTCCCATCCTCGGCATACGAGCGACCATTGGCGCAACAGCCGCTAAGTAATAAATAAATGGACGAATCAATAATCCGATTGGTTTATCAAGTCTTTGTTCTAGATTTGCAGGAATACTGGCAAAGAAAAATTTCCACGGCCAATAAAGCCACGCCGGCAAAGTTGATTTTAAAAATATTTGCATCACACCTAAAGCAGCTCGAAAATTATGCCGCACAAAAAACGGATTAACGAGGATAATCGGCATGTTTCCGATATTTTCATCCATAAACTGTAAAAGTTGATTTTGTTGCTTGCCAGTAATAGAAATTTTGCTCTTTAAGTTTCGTAAAATATGCCGAACAAGTTCATTGGCAATCGAATGCGTCACAATTGCCCCCGGATGACCAAGCTTAGTAAAATGCTCGATAACCGCCTGAAGATGCAAAGCCGTCTGCCACATATAAATTTCTTCGTCACTTAAACCCGTCGCACGCCATGCATCCGTATTGTCAATTTTTGATCGACGAGCCACATCAACAAAAATATATTCCCGCCCACTGCGACGCGATATCGTATTGGCCAAAGCTAAAATAGATTTCCACGCACGCGTAGCAAAACCATGAATAAGATAAACTATAACCTGATGAGAACGCTCATTTCTATCGGCCGATGGTTGAGCACTCATGTTAACTTCTGTCTTAAGAAACTGGCCGCTAACCTTGTCCTGATAAACGATGGTTTCTTTCGGAAAAGTGCGCGCTTGACTGTCAATAATAACCGTCGCATTAGGATGACGACGAAGATCCACAACCGGAACATCTCGGCGGCCAATCGGCATAACAGTCGTCAAATACGTGTCCGCCCAACGTTTATTCCCACCGGAAAGAAGAGCAATCACTTGATTAACTCTATTTAAAATAAAATGAGGCGTAACTGTATAATGAGTTGTTTCTTCGCTATAAACATAACTTTCCTGCGAATCCAAAACATAATCATCCTGCGGTTCAATCCCAGCCCAGCGGCCAGTTTCGTCAATACCCACAAAAGCCAAATAGCCGACAAGAACATGGGGAAGGCCAACGCATG
>CAZNNZ010000035.1:0-1108 GCA_964574575.1 uncultured Planctomycetales bacterium | reverse complement strand
TTAAGTTTTTGCTCAATCATATTTTGCAAATTCCAAGTTTTTTGTTGCGGCGATTGCGGGCCTTCATAATCAATCTGCAAAATCTTCTCTGGCGTGATCAAGCGATAAGTCATTAACGTTTCAAGTAAAGGTAGCCAAACTATTTGCGTATCTGTTTGGCCGTCGCGAATTGACGTATTTAAAGAAATAAAGACAGTGCTTGGGAAAATACTTTCTAAGCGCTGACGATAAATTCTTTGCTGAGGACTTAACAAATTTAATGGGACACTCATCAATGCCTCAATATCCGCCGCAAACGTCATATAAAAATCAGCCGCTGTTTTTCCGCCGGGTAAAAGCACAACAAAACTGCCAGTTTTTTCAATAACTTCCAAAGCAATCCGCACAAATTCGACGATGGCTGTTTCAAAGACTTTCTGACGATTTTCGACGACAACATGATCAATCTCCTTTTGGCCTTTAAGAGCGCTAGAGGAGACTGTCTGAGCATAAACGAGAGCGGATCCTGCAACAAAATGGATACCATCAGCATCAAAGCTGTACGGAAGACCTAAACCTTGCTGATAAAAACGAGAAATAATATTTCTGTCATTTATCGTTAAATTCTGCAGAAAATATCTAATAAAACTTAATGGCGGAACTTCTCTATTATCAATATTCTTAAAAAAGACTTGTTCCTCTCGAGATTCAATCGCGTTTGTGCGTTCATATTTCCAATCCGGATATAGGCCAACTGTAATCCAAGAAATAAGTTCATCTACAGCTAAGTCCTCATTATATACTTTCGAGAAATATTTTTTAAGCTTCTCTATTTGCTGTTGGGTTTGCAAAGAAACATTATTTTCAACAATCGATAAAAACAACTCTTGGATATTAGTCAAACCATTATTAATCCGATGGTGTAATTCATGAACAACCAGATACGGTTGTCTAGTTGATAAATACGGCTCATATAAAACAATCGTCCCGTCGGGTGCTACAACTCCGAGAACTCCAGCAGAAATTCTATTATCAAAAACCAACGCCAATCGGTAAGCCTCAAAATCTTTAATAACATAATATCGCGATAGTGTTTTGATCCGTTTAAGCAGAGCTTTAATCAACGGTT
>CAZNNZ010000034.1:0-15263 GCA_964574575.1 uncultured Planctomycetales bacterium | reverse complement strand
ACGGAAAGTTCTGTATCGTCGCCGGCTGCATATTGATAATAACCGGATACAATCCATCGATATTGATCTTTTCTAAATTTTGCTCTGGTAAAGGCAATGGCACGCCCCGGCCGTTGCGTTTGATCTGCAAATTAAGCAAAGTCGGATCAAAGTCGATACCACCGACGGTACTGTCATTTACCGAAGCTGAAGCGACGGTTGCAGTATCGTCCTTAGCTTCTATCCCTGAAATCCTAATACTTAAATTTCCTAAATTTTGGATATTAATAGCTTCGATTGGTCTTCCCTTGCTATCGTTTTGACCTATCTTATCAATGGTAAATTTAACAACACCGCTCTTTATAAATGCTGTCTCATTATCAAATTCTACATCCTGTTTAACACCCCGATCAAAAACTCTCACCGCACTAATTTTAGGAGAGACTCTATGACCCGGACCGAATTCAATTTCATACCACAGTTTCCTTTCATCAGGGCCGACCTGCACTGTAATAATCTGAGCCATCCCAGATTGATCAACCCTAAAAGTAGCAGTCTCATCAGACGCCAACTCCGTAACCGCCGCCCTGGAGGCGGTTGGATTAGATTTGTTGATTGCGTCAAGAACCTCAGCGTAAACCTCTTGTGGTTTTTTCTGAACCCATCCCGGACGAAAGGCTTTGTCCCATTCTTCACTAGCTATGCCATTTAACCCAACAGCGTCTAACATGGCATTAACCCAAGCCATATGATATGAATAATTAGCAGAAACAAAAATATTAGGAAGCCGAGCGAGCTCGACCTGGAATTTAGCAATAAATTCTTTTTTTTCCTCTAAAAATTTCTCCTGAAAATCAAGGGATCGGAAGTTATTAATCCACTCTGCCATCAACTTGACATAGGCATCAACGTCCGTCTTGGAGTGATATCCCGGCATATTTCTCGTCATCCCGGAATTACCGCCATACTCCTTTCCAAGAATTTCGTCGTGTTGTTTTAAGAAGACTTCGCTGTCAAGATTTCTTTGGGGATTATTGAGTATTTTCAACATCTCCTGTCGCAGAAGCATTTGATTTCTTAAATAGCGCCACTCATACCAATCTTTGTTACTATTGGGCACCGGCTGTTTCTCGGGATCCCTGACAGATACGCGCCATATTTTTTCAGCTTCCCAAAGCCAATTGGCAGAATCACGGGCAGCGCTTTGCAATTCCTGCAAAAGCTGCGCAGGAAGCGATTTTGCGGCCTCCTGCATCACCACGCTGACAGCTTGCGGTTGGGCCACGGTCGTCGTCGTGACACCTGCACTACTGGCAACTGTTGCCTGACCGACGGAGGAGCTGGCGGTGGAAGATGCACTTTTAGTCAAAAAAGTGCCGTCCTTTTGTTTTTCAAAACCCAAATACTCTAACCCTCGAATTGCCTGTTGCGTTGTTAAACCTGTATTTGAAACTATAAATGCGGGATTAATCGGGATATTTTTTGTTGGGCTTGTCCCTAATGCTTTAACAGCATTGGATATCTTTTCAAGTACAGATCTATTCAAACTGATCTGATCCACATAATCTTTAATATCATAAGTCCCATCAAAATGTCTCGCAACAAAACTCGCCATAATAAGATCTAGGGGAGTTTTAGTATCATGAATTAAAGCTCCTTCCCCTTTAACATAATTCACATCTGGAGGAAGGATTCCTTCATCATAAAAAAAGTCATCCGAACGTTGCGCAGTAATTGCTTTGACTCCCTTCAGATAAAATAAATCCCCTGCAGGAACTTCAGGAAATATTGCATTTACTTTTTGCGACTGTCCAGGGATCGAAAGGTCGGGTTTAAATTTCAAAGTGATCGGCAAACCGCCCTCATCAACCATAGCTTGTCTTACCGGATTTAAAAGATAGGCAAAAAAGAAACGATTATATGGTATCCTCCCATTCTGTCCTTGCATCAATTGATTAAGCTTTCGCTGCACACGCTTATCCCTAGCATTAACGCCCTCTAGTAAAATGGAAAATGGTGCTTTTTCTTGAGTTGTTAACGCAAGTCCCCCTTTTTGTTCAGTGGGGTTTTTCATAACCTCAGCTACGACATTCGCTCCATTGGCCTCATTCTGACTAATCAACGAAGCGATAATATCTAAGTCAACAGCTCCCTTGGGAGTTAATAAAATTCCGTCATTAATTCTTCGGGCAATTCCAATCTCAGCCCCCTTTTGCTGCAATTCATCAAAAACTGATGAATTTGTCGCAACCCGATCTCCAGTTAATGGGTTTAATGTATAACCTTTAATTGTATCAAGTTCCTGCACCGCAAAACCATGATTCCAAGTCATTTTGGCAGGAACCTCAACGACCTTATTATCCTTCACAGTAAAAACATTTCCATAGCCACCATTAACGAGAATCACATTGTTAGGATTAAAACCAAAAAAATTAAATTTTCTTAAATCCGCTTCAACACTATCTTGAATATCGTTATTAACGTGAATAACAATCTTTAAAGATTGCCGTATTTGCTCACGTTCATCTGGAAGAACAGGGAGAAGGTCAATCCCTTTTGATGTAGCAAACAATGTCCTTTGACCAATCGTATATCCCTTAGCAAAATCAGGGACATCGATCCCATGCAATTTAATCCAAACCTTATAATCATTTTCATCGGCAGGATTCTGACGGGAAGCTTGGATCTTTTTGATAATCTTCCAAATATCAATATTCCAAATCCGATAATCAGCCGCCGATAAACCTCCAACCTGCATTTTCTCCAACCCTTCCTGCATACGAGTTGCCGCACCGCCCCCAATAATTTCAACAAAAACTTTACCGTTCTTTAATGCTAGAATACCCTTAGCTTTAGCTTCAGGAGTACTTAAATTTTCTAAACGATTCGCCGGGGCAGGCTGAAGGTGATCTAACATCCGCACTGTTCTTAATGCATTTAATCTGTCGATCATTCCATTTACTCTTCCAACATTAACCCGCTCTTCAGGTTTTCCTTTTAAAGATAATGCGTCATTTAAGCCTCCTCTGTGCATTTCTATAAATTGTTCAATTTGTGTCAAAGTGCTGGACGAAACAGTCCTAGACCTTTGAACACGGCTGGCGGCAAGTTGTTCTACCTTAGGCGCTTCTGTCCCTTCTGTCATTCTTGCGTAGCTTACAATATAGCGGCCCGGGCCATTCTTAAGCTTATTTCGCATATCGGCGGCAATACTGTTAGCCGCTACTCCTTGAGCTCTTGTAAGTTTTACTTCTTTCCAATCAAACCCCCCCGAAAAATATTTGCGCGGCAGGGTTTCTTTAGTCGCCAAGTCGTAGTCTTCCTTAATAAGGTTATAGACGCCTTTGCGAAAAGCGGCCAGATACTGTTCATACACTTTTTGCTTAAGGTCTTTTTCGCCGATATTGACACCGGCGATTTTGCTTTTATCGACGTAAATCTTGCCCAAAAGAGAATTTTTCAAATTTTGCTTATACCACGCGGCCAAAATGACCGAGTGATAGATCTGGCGCACGGCGGCAAAGTTTTTGCCTTGATTGATTTCTTTTTCCAGTTCAGGCAGGATAATTTGGCGGACAACCTGGGAGGACACTTCACTCAAAGCCTCAACCTTGTCCTGCGCAACACCCTTGGTGCCGAATTTTTCGCTCTTTAAATTTTCTTTTAACGACGTATAGTCCTCATCAAGCATCACTTTCAAATGGCTTTCGCCGATAAAAACATAACCGTCTTCTTCTAAGATAAGCGCACGATCCGGGACGATCCAAACCTTGTTAAAGGTGTTGATCGGAATAGTCGTCGTGCCAAACTTTTCATAAGCTTTTTTGTAAACCGTGTCCCAAAACTTTTTGCCGATTTCTTCTTGCGGGTTGGTCAGCGATGCGGAAAGCTGTTTAAGAAGATAATCCTGCTCGAGCATTTGCTTGCCCATGTCCGTCGAACCGAGCATGTCGGGAATGATGCGATCGCCTTCGTACGGCGAAAGATTGACCCACGAATCATCATCAGGAATCGTCATGGCAGCCAAAAAATATTTCAAAAGCTTTTGGGTTTCATTCTTGAGCGCATCACCGGAAAGATTATCCTCTCCGCGGTCAACGATAAAATCAAATTGCAGAGGATTCTCTGGATGAAGAGTCATGCCTTTTAAAACCGGCGGCTGGAAAGCCGGGCTCAAAAGAACCATTTGCCCGGGAGCAGGCAAATTGCTGATATACTGCGCGCTGGCACCCCCCGCAGGTCCGAATATCAAGCTCAAAGAAAACGTCAGAGCGACAAAACTGCTGATCAATTTTCGCGACAAGTGTGATTTTTTTTGATAAAAGAACTCGGACATAGGGGTAACTCCTTAGTAAGGTTAAAAAGATTATCTGGGAAATTTCTTAGAACAAAAAGAAAGATTTGTCACAACACAAAAAGAATAGCACACAAAAATAAGCACTGCAATCGTTTATACAAAAAATATCAAGAAATTCAATTCGCAAAGCATTGTATATCAAACATTTATGAATCGGCTCCATACAATGTATGCCTTGTGTATTAATTACGCACAAAGAATTTACTAAACTATTTTTTTGCCAACAATATAGAGCGGTATGTCTTTTTGAAAATAATAACGCAGATAAGATCGATGCGTCGTAAACAGCGTCGTAAACCCACACTTTTCAAAAAACTTCCGTGCCGAATCCGACATAGTGCTGGCGCGAACACTTAAAACACCACTTTGTTTTAAATACTCACAATACGCACTGACTAATTGATGACCAACCCCAACACCGCGAAAATCCCGCGCAATATTGATATGCAAAATCGCCGGATATTCTTGGCAGAAGTCTGGAGATTTAAACTCACCTTTAAAATAACTCGCCCACAAACCTACTAAAAAACGAAAAGTTTTTTTCTTAAAAAAAAGCCCGCGAACAAGTGCCATCCCAAAAAGGCGCGGATAAATTTTAAGCCAGGAGACGCTAGCCATTTCATTTTCATTCTTAGTCCCTATCAAATAGCCAATGACTTTGTCCTCTTTGACCGCCACAAAACACGACTGTGGCTCACTGTCCGTAAAATACAAAGTCAAAGCATCCGCCAAAATTTCAGGCTCATCAAACAAATCATCGGCTTTACCCAAAAAAGCCGTTTCATAACTGATGCGCCGCAAAGCTTTACGATCGGATTGAGCATATTTGCGGATTGAAATATTTTCAACAGCAGAACTCATTTTTTACTCCAAAAGAAGTACGCGCCACGCTGTTCGATCGACTGGCGAATTATTAAGATACGAACGCGCGGAACTTAAAATATAATGCGGATTTTCGAGACTCGTCAGCGGAAACTTTATAACAATCGCCCCACCCTCACGGGTCACTTTCATATCCTTGACAAAAACGCGCCGCCCTTTTTCAAAAACAGCCACAAATTTTGAAAAACTTACCTTCAAATGATACTTGGGCATATAAGAAAACGGCAAACCACGTCGATAACCCAACAGATATAAGTTCATGCCTAAAAGTTTATCGTTCCACGCATTAGGCATAATGCGAATATACAAATAGCCATCCTGCCGTGCATAAGAAAGCGAATCAAAAACTGGTTTAAGAAAATTTTCTTCATCAACAGGTATGCCACGAATATGCTGAGAAGTTTCAATGCTTTGCCAATTAATATGTCCATCTGGATTATCCTTAACAACAATCGGTGGATAATCGCCAAATAATTCATTTTTGCGCGCAAAAGTAAAAAGATACGGGGGGTTACATTCATTTTGAGACTTGAAAAACGCAATGGTCTGACGTTTCTTTTCAATCTGTGCCGGAGTTAAATCATAATCAAACCAGCGGACATCCGAACTTTTAACTTGTTCTGATGGCAACAAATTAAGCTCTGGATGAAAACCACGCGGCAGTGGCCAACGTGCTTCGTGAATCAAATACGGATAAATTTCGGGCGTTGAAATTTTGGAACCCAAATCCCAAAGGGCAACTTTCAAAAATAAATAAAAAGCCCGATGATCTTGATTATTATCCATCGGATGCGAAACAAAAATCCGCGTTGGCTTAAAATCCAAAAGAATTTTTTTCAAATCCCGCAAAATACTTTCCCCAACATAAGGCGCGCCAGCCGACATGCTTTGATCATAAGGCACTTTTCGCACTCGCGTAAAAATACTTTTGTACGGCGTGGTCGTAGCCCCCCAATATTGGGTAAAAATATTTAACGTCCCCGCATCCGGATAACCTAAAAAGATAAGATCATCGGCCGGTAAACCCAACGCCGTCATTGCACGAATAGATTCTTCCCGACGGAGTTTGCCCATAGACATAACAGCGGATGGTTTAATAACAAGGCGTTTTTCATACACGATAAAAGCCAGTTCATTGCTATCCCCGTTGGTCAAATACACAACCTTTGTTGGCAGCATGCGACTTATCGCTTGCTGCAAAATCCCCCCCGCCCCAATAGCTTCATCATCCGGGTGTGGGGCAAGAACTAAAATACGGTCATCATCTTTCAAAGGCGCCAAAGGCTCGACGGCGGCGACTTTTGAAATAAAAATCAAAAAAAAAGCTGCGAAAAAAAAATAATGCCTGATATCTTTGCTGACATTTTTCACTCTAAAAACTCTTTAATTAACTTGGGTTACACTAATCACATCATTAATGCCTTTTAAAGTCCGAACAAAAAGGACAATGACTTCATCGCCTTTTTTAAGATCAGAAAAAACCATAGAAGCAGAATTACTCGAGTGAATTTGGCTCTTGGCAATCAATTCAAATTCCTTTTTTTTCCCAGAAGAATCTACAATGCTAAATTTTCCATAGTTTGCTTTTGACAGATCAGCTTTTTGAAGCGATTGAATCTTACCTTGTGAACGTTCAATAAGAGCTGCGACAGATTTACGTTTTGTAATAGCATCTGCTGAATTTGTATTCGGCGCTTGCGCATAAACAGTTGTCCCAAAAAGCATTATCCCAAGAACAATCCAGCTCATCTTTTTCATCTTGTCTTTACCTTTCATAAGTAAATGATTTTATAAAACAAAAAACTCAATAAACAGTTTTATATAAAAACCGTCGGAAAAATTAATCAACCTACATAGCACCTTTTAACTTAATAGACTTCTTAAAAGCATCAAAAAACTTACCGTACTCCTTAAACTTTTTATGTATTGCCACATACTGAATGCGCGTTAAGCGATTATAATCATCGGCAATATATAGAGTAATAACAGCAATTTCAGGCTTATTGTAACGAAAAAGTATCCATTTGGCTGTCTGTTCGTCGATTAATTCTGCTCCTGTGCCCAAAATCTCTCCATCTTCTTTTTGCATCGAAGCTAAAATCTCGGGGAAAAGATCGTCCATAAAAAGCGCACCTTTTTGCTTTTCGGCATAAATTGAAAAAATCGCGACAGGCATTTCAGTCAAAGGATCTGTTTCAGCCGAAGTCAATGTCACTTCATGTTTATCTTTCTTAACATGCCAACCCTCGGGCGCTTTTACACTAAATGACTCACCGCGGACGATCGTTTTATCAAAGAGCCTTGGCGCAAAAGTTCTGATTCCAACGACAAAAAGAATAAGAAGTATAATGAGCGCTGGGGGATTTCGATTCTCCAAGAAAATTCCTCCTAAACAAAATTAGGCTAAGCCTTTACGGCCGACGAATAATTTGATAAACCGTAAACTCTCTGTTAATAATAACCCAAATCTGTTGGCTATCTTGCGCTTTTAATAGTTCACGCCGAACATCTTCTTTGCTGATCACACGGCTAATAGCACACAGAATCTGCACTTGCACATCATCGTCATTAACAGGCGTCAAAATCAAAAAAACAAAATGGGTCGGCTCTCCGTCTGGAGAATCCCATTCAATGCCAACTAAAGACCGTCCAAAAACAATCAGCGGCCGGCGCAAACCCACAAGACGCGCATGCGGTAAAGCAATCCCCGACTCAACGGCAGTCCCAACAATATTTTCTCTACTAAAAACCGCAGTCGAGATATCTTCGGAATAAAGATTCCCCTCCTGCTCAGAAACGATTTCACAAAGTTTAACAATCGCATCTGTTTTATGATTAACTTTCAAGTCTGCAATAATACCACGCCGATTAAAGAATTCCAAAAAACTAATTTCTCGTCGGTGTTTGATTGCATAATTAAGCCACGGCCCCAAAAGAATTGATGAAATCATAGCACTACAAACAATAGCCGTAAAAATCGGTTCAGATATTAATTTATTTTCCAAAGCCACTAAACCTACAACGATCTCCATCATCCCACCGGTCGTGTGCGCAATAGCAATCGGCAAACGATTGCTTTTAGAAATCTTTGTCAGCGAAACTCCGACCCACGCACCTAAGAATTTTGAAGAAATTCCTAAAACAGTAAAAAGTAGGACAAGAAAAATATCGAAATTTTTAAAAAAATCAATCTTTAACCCGATCCCGGCAAAAAATAACGGAATAAAAATCGCATACACCATCTGCGAGATAACCTGCCGGCTTTTTTCGGGAAGAGATCGGGCATCTCCAACCATAATGCCAGCCAAAAAGAACCCAAAAATCGCATGAATCCCCAATTTATGCGTAACGGCACCACACAAAAGCGCCAAAAGCGAAATGAAGGTCAGGGAACTTCCCGGCTCAGGCATTTTATGCTTCTTAATCTTTTCAATCGCATTGTGCGCAACCTTCCTTCCCAAAGTTAAAGCAACAACCGTAAAACCAATGGTTGAAACAAACATTATTAAAACGCTGCCCGCATTGACTTCTCCACGAATAGATAAACCAAGAATAATCGCAAAAATAAGCCAGCCAATAATGTCATTAACCGATAGTGCTGACATAATCAGTGAACTTAAATCAGTCTTTGACATTTTCAACTCATTTAAAGCGCGTGCGGCGATCGGCATAGCGCTAATAGACATAACGCTTGCCAAAAAAAGCAAAAGCAATGTTTTATGACTAGAATCTGGGAAATACGTTAACGGCAAAAAAGAAAAAACAACCAACGCAATTGCGATAGGTACAATAATATCCGCAAGCGCAATTTTAAGCACTTCGCTGCGCTGACGCCACGCACTTAGCAAGTCGATTTCAAGACCTGTTTCAAGTAAAAGATAAAACACGCCAAACCACGCTAAAGTTTCTAACATAGTCATTTGAATAGCTTCAGCGGGAAAAATTGCCATTTGCCATTGCGGGAAAAAACGTCCGAGAATCGTAGGGCCAAGAAGAATACCGACGGCAATTTCAGCCGGCAAAGCAGGTTGGCGCAGGCGTCTGAGAATATCTCCTGCAATCCGGGAAAGCCCTAAAAGCAAGAAAACTTGCACTAAAAACAAAAAAATATTGTTTTCACTCAAATAATGCATGCGAAATATTCCTGTTTAAATTTCGCCATCAAAAAAAACGCCTAAGAATTATTGGGGACACGGGTAAGAACAAAAGAATAACTGCCAGAAAGTTTGCCAGCCTCAAACATTTCCCATGCTTGATTCATATGATTTTCGTCGATAAAAGTAATTTTCAATGAATGCATGTGCGTATCAACCGCTGGATCCAGGGCAGGGCTTTCGGCAAGATAAAATTCGTAAACATTTTTTTGCTCTTTTTCTACATCCACAACAAAAGCTTTAAGTTTCATAATCGAGCGCGTGCCAATCATACAATAATGCGTCAAAGTCAACTGTCCTTTTTCTTCGTAATACATCGTAATCATCTCTTGAGAACTTCCCGGAAAAATTCGTTCTAGAATAGCATTGCCTCCCGCAGTTACTTCATAAATAACAACAATCTTATTCTCGGCCTGCCCCGGAATATTTTCGCTAAGACCTTCCCACCGACCAGCCAACTGCTTCATGCGATTAAAAGAATCATGGTCAGCAAAAACTGCAGAACTCTTAAATGGTGTCGTAACCGACTCAACGCTGACACGATCATCTGGGGTTTCTTCTTGCTCAATAACTTGGTTGACAACAACAGGAGGGGTTTCAATCTTTAAAGGTGACTGCTGTTTCTGCGCAGATTCAGGCGCTTGCGACTCAATAAACGGCATTGGCTCGACAACCTGATTTGCGATAACTTCAAGTGGAACGTCAACCGGCGATTTCTCCTGGCCAAAGGTATTTGCAGGACAAAAAACAAAAACCACAAACGAAAGAATGGATAAGATAAAAATTTGCATTATTAACCTCCTCTTAAAAGTAGGAATTTAAATGTCATAACGGAGTTTATTATACATCGGCAAAGAATTTATATATTCGAAAATTATAAATATCTCGATTAACTTTTTATAGAATCTTTTAGGTGCAATTTTGTTTCAGCAACAATCAAACTATTTAAAAGCAACAATGAAATCAAGTTCGGAATCGCCATCATTGCATTGGCAATATCCGCAAAAGACCAAACCAAAGGCAAAGATGCCACCGAACCAACAAACACAGCGGCTACCCATAAAATCCGATAAGGCTTAATGACTTTATTCCCAAATAAATATTCAGCTGCTCTCTCTCCATAGTATTCCCACCCAAGGATGGTCGAAAAAACAAAGGTCAAAAGAGCAACGCTCAAAACAATTGGGCCAACAACAGCAATATCAGCAAAAGCACTGTTCGTTAACGTAGCACCGTTAAATCCTTTAGTCCACTCTCCTGAATTAACCAAAACCAAACCTGTCATAGCACAAACAACGACGGTGTCCCAAAATGTTCCTGTACTGGAGACAAGCGCTTGACGCACCGCATTTTTTGTCTGTGCAGCCGCGGCGACAATAGGCGCACTGCCTAATCCCGATTCGTTAGAAAAAAGGCCACGAGCAACCCCAAAGCGAATTGCCTCGCGCATGCCTACACCTAAAAAACCTCCGACAGCCGCCTGTCCGGTAAATGCTGATTTAAAAATCAGCGCAATTGTTGCCGGTAAAGTTTTCCATCCTAAAACCAAAATTATCAAACATCCCAAAAAATAAAAAATCGCCATAAAAGGAACCAATTTTTCACAGGTTTTAGCAATCGATTTAATCCCGCCTAAAATCACAAAAGCAGTCAACGCAGTAATCACAGCGCCAGTTATCCACGTCGAAATTAAAAATGTTTCCTTAAGCATCATCGAAATTGAATTAGCTTGCACCATATTGCCAATTCCAAAAGCCGCAATCATCGTCGAAACGGCAAAAAACACTGCCAGCGGTTTACACTTAATACCGTTTTCTAAAACATACATCGGACCGCCCGCCATAAAACCATCCGCTGTTTTAGTACGAAACTTAACTGCCAAAAGAGCTTCCGAATATTTGGTCGCAATCCCAAAAACACCGGTCAACCACATCCACAATACCGCCCCCGGCCCGCCAGCGGCAATCGCCGTGGCAACCCCGACAATATTACCCGTGCCAATGGTCGCCGCCAAAGCCGTCATAAGAGCGCCAAATTGACTAACATCGCCATCGCCTTCCTTTTTTCGTGAAAGTGAAATCCTAATACCGGCACCTATAAAACGCTGAATAAACCCAAGACGAAAAGTTAAAAACAAATGCGTCCCGACTAAAAGAACCAACATCGGCGGGCCCCAAAGAACATCATTGATTTGAGAGAAAATTTTTTCTAATATTTGCATAAATTTAAAATCGCCTCAGCAACATGCCCTGCTAAAAGCGCATTTCCTAAAGTAGTGCAATGGCCAAAATCGCCAGCAAACCGGTCCGTAAACAAATCGTCATAAGGATATTTTTTAAGCGCATCTTCAAAAACTTGCTGATTATCGACGATAACAACTTCTGACAAGTTGGCTAACATCTCTTCTAACGGCAAAACTGCCCGATTAGGATATTGCACCGCAATAAGCGCTATTCGCCGCTTGGCTAAAATCTGTGTCAGTTGAAGATAATTTTTTTGCGACACGGGATTATACCCACCGTCATATTTTTGCAAAGAAGTTTTAAGTTCTGCGGCCTGCTGCATTTTGTTCTGGGCTTGGTAGCACTTCAAAAGCGCTTCTTTAATACGCTCATTAACGCCGCGCTGATTGGTTTTATTAAAAAGCAGAGCTTGTTTAAAAACATTTTCTGCCTCTGAATATTTTTTCCCCTCCAAAAGTGCATAGCCCCACTCATAAAAAAACTCTGGATCATCTCTGTTAACTTTTGCCCCCAGCTCAAAAATTGCGTCGGCGATTTTTTGCTTGCCATTCCGTCGATAACAATGAGCAAGTTTCCCATATATTGGCACACTGCGTGGGGCAATTTCTAACTGCTTTTCATAAAATTTTATTGCCGCTGAAAGCTCACCCTGTTCAAGATAAATGTCCGCCAAAGCTCCGTTGGCCTCTGGGTGCGTCGGCTGTTGGCTTAAAATATCCTGATAAATCTTTTGCGCTTTTTCATATTCATTTAAAAACTTGTAGGCTTGAGCCATACGGTCCAAAGAAGAAATCTTGATTTCAGAAGAACCAAAAATATAAGATTTTTCAAAAGCCTCCAGGGCTTTTTGATATTCGGCGTGGCGTTGATAATAAATTCCCAAAAGATGCCATGCTTGCGAATTCTTATCATCGATAGAAAGAATTTTAAGAACTGTTTGTTTCTCTTTATCAGGTTCATTGGCACTGCGATAAAGATTAGCCTTGGCAAGCTCAACGGCAATACGCGATGAAGGTTTAAGAATCGCCTGACGCTCAAACTTAGCAATTTGCTTTTCAACAAAATCCGATTTGCCCTCTATTTTTTTCGCTGACCAATGCGCAGCAATCATGTCAAAAAGTTTAAATGCCTTAGAATACCTTGATAAATTCTCCCGCCAAGTGCGCTTGGCCAAATCCTGCGGGTCATTTATTCCCATCATTGAAACAACCATATCTGGACGATATTCATCCAAATAACTTGGAACTTTGGCAAGAATCTGGTCGGTCGTTGTCGCAGGAACACCTTTATTGATAACTTTAAATTTACGAAGATTTTGCCGAGAATTAAGGATTTTTTCTAACTGTCGCGGGTAGGAATTTTCACCACCTAAAGCGGTGGTCGATTCGCCAAGACAAAGAATACGGAATTCTCCGTCGGAATTTACACTCTTTCGATTAGAATTCTCCTGCAAAGCCAAAAACGCCCAGCCGCCTAAACGCAAAGTGATTTCTAAAAAAAACAAAGTCAAAATCAAAGCGAAAAAAAACAAACCGATTTTTTGCAAAACAGTGGTTTTGGTCATATGAAATTTCAGCTTAAACGTTTTTTAAAACGAGTAATGCTAAACCATAAAATCACAAACGCCATAATTATGAGCGGCAAAATCTGGTCCCACAGGTCAAAAAAACCCACTCCTTTGAGAATGACCCCGCGGATAATCTTAACAAAATAAGTCAACGGAATAAAATTACCGATACAATAAACAAACTTTGGCATCGTTTCGCGAGGAAAAATGAATCCTGATAAAAGAATCGACGGAGAAGCAAAGAACATAACGATTTGCGAAGCTTGCTGTTGATTCTCGGCAATCGTCGAAGCCAAAAGACCAATACCCAAGCAAACTGTCAGAAACAACATTGTCAGAACAAACAAAGTCAGTGGATTGCCCCGAATCGGCACATGAAACAAAAAACGCGCCGCTTCAATAATCATCAAATACATAATAATTCCGACACAGACATACGGAATAAGTTTGCCTAAAATAAGTTCGTAGGGCTTAATCGGTGTGACCAAAAGCTGTTCAATATTACCCCGCTCTTTTTCACGAACAATCGCCGTTGCCGTTATCATCGGAATAAAAAGCTGCAAGACTAAACCAACCAAACCCGGAATCATAAAAAAAGAACTTTTTAAATCCGGGTTGTACCACAACCGCGGCCGAAAACTTATCGGAGTTATTGCTGGCGGCTGTAAACTTTGAGATTGAACAAAAGCGGCCACAATCGCCTGACTGCTATTTAAAGCAACATTCGCCGGGTTAGAATCCGTCCCGTCGATTAAAAGCTGTAAATCCGCCCCACGGCCTGACAAAAAATCTTTCGTAAAATTTTTTGGAATCAAAAGTCCGGCTTTCGCTTTTCCGCGATCCAGCGCCCGATAAAGAAACTGGGGACTAGAAACATTTTCTTTGACATCAAAATACGCGGATTGCTCAAAAGTAGAAATCAGCTGACGACTAAGATAAGTTTGGTCTTGATCATAAACAACGGTCGCCAAATGTTTTATGTCCGTATTAATCGCAAATCCATAAATAAGCAGCTGAATAAGCGGCATAAGCACAATCATCAAAAGCAAACGCCGATCACGGAAAATATGAATAAATTCCTTAATGGCAATGGCTCTGATATTATTCATGCTCGCCTTTCGTCAAGGTCGCAAAAACATCCTCAAGCGAAGCACTGATTAGTCTAATGGACTTGATCAAAATACGTTCTTTTTGTGCTGTTTGAATGACAGCTTGTTGGGCCAAAACTGTATTAGTAACGTTTAAATGCAATGTTGTCCCATAGACAGTCAGCCCGACGACTTGAGGAAGCCCGCCAAAAAAATGCGACGCTTTCATGAGCGGCTGACACTCAACCTCAAGCAAATTAGTGCTTATTTCACTTTTGAGTTCTTCGGGCTTGCCGATTTTCAAAAGATTTCCACGACTAATAAAACCAATTTGATTACATCGCTCGGCTTCTTCCATATAATGCGTCGTCACAAAAAGTGCGACACCAGAATCTGCAAGCTCATACAAAACTTCCCAAACTCCCCGCCGAGAAATCGGGTCAAGCCCGGCAGTCGGTTCATCCAAAAACAAAATCTTAGGCCGATGTAAAATCGCATTAGCCAGCCCTAATTTTTGTTTCCAACCGCCAGAAAGTTCGCCGGCTAATTTATTACGAAAAACCGTTAATCCCGTCATTTTCAAAACTTCATTGATCCGAGATTCGAAATGACTTCCCATCGTGCCATAAATCCGTCCATAAAATTGCAAATTCTCCTCGACCGTCAGGTCAATATACAGGCTAAACCGCTGGGACACATAACCAATAGACCGCTTGATATTTTCGGAATGCCGACTAACATCAAATCCAGCAACGATCGCATCCCCACTCGTCGGTGCCAAAATGCCACAAAGCATTCGAATGGTTGTCGTTTTGCCCGAGCCATTAGCACCCAAAAAGCCAAAAATTTCCCCGTAGTTAATTGTAAAGTTTATATGGTCAACCGCAACAAACTTACCAAAACTCCGGGTCAAATCCTTCACATCAATAGCAACAACACTCATTTTTTTACCTTTTATTTCATCGCTGTTAACATCTGACTTAAAAGCAATTA
>CAZNNZ010000033.1:2539-15521 GCA_964574575.1 uncultured Planctomycetales bacterium | reverse complement strand
AGAATAACGCTTTGATACACTTGGCGAGTGGCGGCAAAGTTTTTGCCGCTGTTGACTTCTTCAATGAGCTTAGGCAGAATCATCTCGCGAAAGACTTGGGTGGAAATGGAAACGACAGAACAACCCATTTCTTTCTGTAGGGACGTATTGCAATACGCCCCTACTTGCGCCGTCGACGGAGCTCCGGCATCAATCTCGACAGCCCGTTGGCTGTCAAGAGATTGATCTAACATCACCGTCAATTTGCTTTCCATAATATAAGCAAAACCGTCCTTTTCGACGACCATAGCGCCATCGGGGACGATCCAAACTTTATTTTGTAGGGAACGGTCGCGACCGTCCCCTACAGTAGTGTTTCGTTTGGTAACCTCATCCCAATACTTTTTCCCTAACTCGGTGTCGGGATTTGTCAATGATGCAGCCAATTGTTTTAAAACATAAGCTTGCTCGAGCATGTGCCGACCCATTTCCGTCTGGCCTAAGGCGTCGGGAATGATGCGGTCTTTTTCGGTCGGTGAAAGATTGACCCACGCGTCTTTGTCAGGAATGGTCATCGAAGTCAGAAAATATTTGATGAGTTTCGTACTTTCATCTTTGAGTAACTCGTTATTAATTTTATCCTGTCCGCGATCAACGATAAAATCAAACAACAGCGGATTTTCGGGATGCACCGTCATGCCTCGCAAGACGGGTGGTTGGAATAACGGCGTCAGCCCAATCGTCTGCCCGAGTGATGGCAAGACTTGCGCATGAAGAACCGACGGTGTCAAAATCTGCCCGACCAAAAAAGTTAGCAGAATAACGCCGCTAATAATCTTACGAATCAACCCGGATTTTGCGTTAGCCAAGCTCCTGCTTGGCCAAGCAAAATTTGGGATCAAGATATGTTTACAACAAAAAAGTTTAAGCATAAAACCTTTTGGGTATTGGATAAAAAACAAAATTTTTAAACGGAAATTGAAATAAGAACTGACAGAACAGATATATTAGGGAAGCGTCACACGCTAAAAGAATAACATGGTTAAGGCTGATTTGCAAAAAAATGACTGCCTTCAAAGCTCCCCCGCAGCATCTGTTTCTTTGTCCCGTAGCCGGGAAATTTTTCGACTGCAAATCCTGCCTCTTGCAATCTACGGCGCACAGCACCTGCAACGGTAAACGTCGAGAACGTCGTACCTGTTTTGCTTAAACGCGCCATAGCTTTAAAAACATCTAACTCGCACATTCGAGGATTGGCAAACGGGGAAAACCCATTTAACAGCCAGGCGTCAACTTTTTGCGGCGCTGTATTTTCTTTATAAACTTTCTCTAAAGCGCCAACGACATCCACAAACACAATAGTCAGCCGCACACAGTTTTTTTGAAAAGAAATATCTTGTATCCCATCAGGCAAAGGCGCATATTGCGCGCTAAGAAGCTGGCGATACCTTTCCAAAGCCGGCCAAGCGCTTAGAGCACGGTCAAGCTCTGCATTTGAAAGCGGATAAAGCTCGACGGAAATAAAGTGCAACGTCCACGACGCTGGAGCATACTGTTCCCAAAGCCCCCAAAGAGCGCAAAAACTCAAACCCCTACCAAAGCCGGTTTCGCCAACAACAAAGCAGCCGTTTGCCGACGGGTCAAGCGCCGCAAAACGCGGGGCTAAACGATTGCCTTCTTTTAAAATATAGCGATATTCTTCCAAACCGTTTTGCGTGCAAAAATATTTATCGCGAAAAAGTATCGAGTGCGGCACGCCTTGGGCATCCCAGCGGATAGGATTAATGTTTGTCATAAATTTCTTAAAAAATCTTCAAAACAAGCTAATTTTGAAGCTTATCCTACCAAAACTCCCCGTTTAAATCCACGAAACTTTAGCACGCATGAAAGCCGATCTTAGGCTTGACTGGCTCCGACTCCGGCGCCATCAGCTGACGAATCGCGTCAAAAACCAAAACAAACTTTTTGTCATGTTCCTTAAACTTTCTTTCCAGCGCATCAATCTTTTTAGCTAAATCGTGATGGGTCAAAACAAACTCCTTGATCTTCACGAAAACACGCATAATTTGAATATTAACCTCAATAGCACGTTCTGAGTTTAAAACACTTGATAGCATAGCAACGCCCTGTTCGGTAAAAACATAGGGTCGGTATTTAATATGCTCACCTCTCTTTAAGGTCGCAAATTGCGACCTTAAACCTTTAGCTTCCGCGAGTGTCAATTCAAACATAAAATCTTCCGGAAACCGCTTAAGATTGCGCTTGACTTGCTACTTTAACCGCTTGGTCGGTATTTCGTAAAGAATTGCCAAATCGTGATCCATCATGACCTTCTTGCCGCGAATCAAAAGGATTTTGTTTTCGATAATTTCGGTTGAAACCAATGCCGTTGCCATACGTTCTCCTCATTTTTTAAAAGGGGTATGGTTTTTGTTGTAGGGAAATAGAGAATGGAAAAACTAGCAAATCCGCGGCAATTGTTCGCCGCTTAACATGTCAACAATACGTCTGACACCAACCACACTTTCCATACTAACTAATCCAGCTGGGCTAGCTTTAACTTCGCCGATAATCGCGGCATTTGCTTCGACGGAATTTCTTTTCATAATCGCCAGTGCCGCTTGTGCTTGTTCTTTAGCGACAAAAGCAACAAACCGTCCTTCACAGGCAACATACAGAGGATCAAATCCTAAAAGTTCGCAGGCGCCTTTAACATCTTCGCGAACAAGGATGGCTCGCTCTAAAAGTTCAATTCCTACTTGAGCGGATTGGGCAATTTCATTTAGCGCACTGGCCAACCCTCCGCGCGTCAAGTCTCTTAAGCAATGGATTTGAATTCCCCCTTTAAGCATTTCCTCGACGATTCCAGACAGCGACGCGGCATCACTTTCAATCTGACTTTCAAATTCCAAACTTTCCCGCACTGCCATAATCGCCATGCCGTGTCGGCCAATGTCCCCGCTGATAATAATCTGATCGCCTTGCTTAACAGAATACGGCGAAATTTTTTGTTCATGCAAAACAACGCCAATGCCGGCGGTATTAATAAAGATTTTATCGGTTTTTCCCTTATCCACAACTTTTGTGTCACCGGTAATAATCTGCACTTGCGCTTTTTGCGCGGCATCCTTAATCGAGATCACAATGCGCCAGAGCAAATCCATCGGCAAACCTTCTTCGAGAATAAACGCCACACTCAAATACAAAGGTTTAGCGCCCGACATGGCCAAATCATTGACCGTCCCGTAAACAGCCAAAGAACCAATATCCCCGCCGGGAAAAACCAAAGGGTTGACCACAAAAGAATCTGTCGTAAAAGCCAACCGGCCCTCTGGCGGCACAAAAACCGCCGAGTCATGCACGAAATCCACTTGATTAGAACCAAACGCGCTGCGAAACATTTTTTCAATAAGCTCATGCATCAGTGTCCCGCCGCCGCCATGAGCAAGAGTCACCGTCGGATAATTACGAATGGGAATAGGACAAGATAAATTAAATTCTTCGGGCATAATTGTCATTTTAAGAAACAGCTTTTGGCGAAAAGCGCCGATAACGATAATACGCTGCGCATGCCCCCTCAGAGGAAACCATGGGGGCACCTAAGGGCTTTTCGGGTGTACAACGGACCCCAAAAGCCGGACACTCATGCGGCTTTTTAGCGCCCAACAAAACTTCCCCACTAATACACTCTTTCGACTCCTCGACGCTTATGCCGGCTAAACCGAAACGTTTTTCGGCGTCAAAATCTTCAAATTCTTTTTGCAACCCTAAGCCGCTTTTTGGTATTTCACCCAAACCCCGCCACTTGCGCGGCACAACACAAAAAACTTGCTCAACAATTTTTCGTGCATGAAGATTTCCGTCGGACAAGACAGCACGAACATATTGATTTTCAACCTCACAGCGACCTTCTTCTAATTGTTTGACACACAAATAAATCCCTTCCAAAATGTCTAATGGCTCAAAGCCTGTCACGATAATCGGCACTTTATATTTAGGCGCCAAAGGCACATATTGCTGATATCCCATAATCGCGCATACATGTCCCGCGGCCAAAAAGCCTTGCACACGATTTCTTTCCGAGGAGAGAATCGCTTGCATCGCCGGCGGAACCAAAACATGCGACACCAAAATCGAAAAATTTTTAACACCCTCTTTTTTTGCCTGATAAACCGCCATCGCATTAGCCGGCGCCGTTGTTTCAAACCCAACGGCAAAAAAAACAACTTGCTTATCTGGATTCTTTTTTGCAAGTGCAAGTGCATCTAGAGGTGAATAAACAATACGCACGTCGCCACCTTGGGCTTTGACGCTAAAAAGGTCCTCACCCGACCCGGGCACGCGCAACATATCGCCAAACGAGCAAAAAATAATCTCCGGCCTCGACGCCAACGTTAGCGCTTGATCAATTAACTGCAGTGGAGTCACACACACTGGACAGCCCGGGCCATGAACTAATTCAATCTTTTTTGGCAAAAGCTCATCAATCCCAAACTTGACAATCGCATGCGTCTGCCCGCCGCAGATTTCCATAAGGACCCAAGACTTGGTCGTAATCTTATGTATCGCCTGCGAAAATTGCTTGGCCAACTGCGGGTCGCGGTATTCATCTAAATATTTCATACTAATCCTTACTAAATAAACGTGTGTCGAATTTAGGAATCCTTTTTAAGGCGAATTGCGCCATAGAGGCGCCAAACAATTGAGCCGAAAAAGGGTACCTAAGTCCGACGAAACCTATGGATCAAGCTACTTTAGCTCTTCTAATTCCCCCATCTTTTCCAAATACGAAAAAACTTTTTGCGCTTCGTCTTCTTGCACGACGCTAATCGCAAAGCCCACATGCACAATCACATAATCTCCGACGATAGCCTCCGGCACATACGCCAAAGACACTTCTTTAATAATCCCGCCAAAATTGACTTTGCCGCGAACCGTCAAAGAGTCGGCACCTTCATTAATAATCTTTTCTATTTTTCCGGGAATCGCTAAACACATTAATTTTCTCCTGAGACAATCCGTGCGCTGGCTACCACAACCTGCCCTAACGCTAAAGCACCGTCATTAACAGGCAATGCTTGCGGCCAAGACACATTAAACTTTTCTTCTTCTAATCTATCGATCAACCGTTCCAACAAATATTTATTTTGAAAACAACCGCCAGCTAAAACAACATCTTTCCGTTTGGCCATCTTGGTTATTGTAACCGCTAACTCGACGAGTGTGTTGTGAAATTTTGAAGAGATTATTCCAGCCGGCACTTTAAGGCGAACATCGTCAATGAGTTCTTTGATCATCGGCGCCCAGTCAAAAATAAAACAATCCCCATCTAATAACTCGCAGGGATAACTCTCATCCCCCTTAAAACCGGAAAGTGCAAATTCTAACTTCATCGCCGCCTGACCTTCAAAACTTGCGTGCTGACAAATTCCCGTCAAACTGCTGACTGCATCAAACAAACGTCCCATACTGCTGGTCAGCGGAGAATTTGTGCCTCGCTTTAACATTTGTTCCAATACTTTTATTTCTGGGGCACTTACATTTCTAAAACACGGCAAATCCAAATATTCTTTCCAATTACCCGACGACAATTCAAACAGCAACCCAAATGCCGATTTATAAGGCTCACGGGAAACCGCATCGCCCCCAGGCAAACAAAAATTTCGCAGATGACCAAAACGTTTATACTCACTTTGTGTGCACAACAAAAACTCCCCGCCCCAAATCGTTTTGTCATCTCCTAAACCCGTTCCATCCCACACAATGCCAAAAACTTCATCTGATAAGTTGTGTTCAGCCATAACTGCAGCAATATGTGCATGATGATGCTGGATATAAAAAACTTCCTTTGCAGATTCTTTAGCAAAACGCGTCGAGAAATAATCCGGGTGAGAATCGCAGGCGTATTTTAAATCCACCGGCCCATAAAGATTTTCAAGATTTTCAACCGCCTGCTTAAAAGTATCTACCGATAAAGCATTTTGCAAATCCCCAATATGCGCACTTAAAAAAACATTAGACTTAACCTTGAGGGCAACGGTATTTTTGTAGTGACCACCCAAACCTAAAATAGAACATTCTGATTCATTTATTTCAACCGGCCAAGGCGCATACCCGCGCGCCCGACGCAGAATAAAAGGCTTTTGTTTAATCACGCGAACAACAGAGTCATCCAACGGACGAATAATAGGCCGATTGTGCACCAAAAAAAAGTCAGCAATTTTTCCTAATCTCTTTAAAGCCTCATGCTCGTCGGTACAAATCGGCTCATCCGAGAAATTCCCACTGGTGGCAATCAAAGGCGCCATAAATTTATTCATCAGCAAATAATGCAAAGGGGTATACGGCAACATGACCCCTAGGTACGGATTGTTGGGCGCGGCACTTTCAAAATCTTTTGTCGTTGGCAACTTTTCTAAAAGCACAATCGGCGCCTGCGCAGAAGAAAGCAAATCTTCTTCCAATTTTGAAACGGCGCAAAAACGACGCACCATTTCTATCGACGAAAAAAGCAAAGCAAACGGCTTTTCTTCGCGATGTTTACGTTTTCGCAATTCTTCGACTGCCGCCGCATTTCCGGCTTGAGCTAATAATTGAAATCCGCCTAAACCTTTGAGCGCCAAAATTTGGCCGCCGCGCAAAATTTGGGCAGCTTCTTTTAAAGCGCCCGCGTCTTTTTTCAAAATTCGCCCGTCGCTGTCCCAAAGTTCCAAACATGGACCGCAAACCGAACACGCATTGGGCTGTGCATGAAAACGACGATTGGCCGGGTCTCCAAACTCTGTCTGACAATCAGAGCACATTTTAAAATCTTTCATAGACGTGCAGAGGCGGTCATACGGTAAACTTTCTAAAATCGAATAACGCGGGCCACAATTCGTGCAATTAGTAAATGAATAACCATAGCGGCGATTGTGAGGATCAAGAATTTCTGCAAGGCAGTCTTTACAGGTCGCTAAATCTGGCAAGGCAATAGTTTTGGGAAAGAGACCCTGCTCACTTTCTAAAATCACAAATTCCTGATATTCTTTTAGCTGCGCGGGAAAATACTCAAACTTTTGGATAAACGCATGAAAAGGAGCTTCACTCTTAAGACGCGTTAAAAAAGTTTCTAAATTACTTTCTTTGCCTTGGGCGTGAATGCTTAATCCCAATAAACTATTGCGAACAAATCCTTTAAGTTGCAACTCTTGACTTAGCCGATAAACAAAAGGACGAAACCCCACGCCCTGCACGGCGCCAGAGATCTTAACAGTGATCGCCGCAGTCACGTCCTGTGCCATCAGAAATTTCCTTTAAGTATTACACAACTCAATGGACTCAACGGTAATTTGATTGCCGCGGACAGGCGTCACGTCAGACGCATAACAAAGCGGGCAAGCGACAAGATGATGGTCCTCGACAAAAGTTGTTTTTTTGCAATGCGGACAATAAACTTCCATCGACTCTTCTTGCAAATCCAGAACAACGCCTTCCAAGGCTGTCCCTTTGGTCAAAACATTAAAATGCATCTTGACCGCCTCTGGCACCAGATGAAACACTTCACCGACTTTGACCAAAACAGATTTTGGCTTTTGGCCCGGAAATTTTTTTAACTCTGCAACGATCGCATCGACGATCTTTTCTGAAAATTGGCCTTCGTGCATATTATTTCTCCTTTAAGAATGCCTTAATCTTAGCTAACGCTTGAGGCATGAGACTAAGCACTTCTGCTGAAAAGCCATTGCCCACTTCAAAGTTCCAACCACGAATCGAACAGACATACAAACTTAAATCTTTTTCATAAAGTTCACGGGCCATCGCTAAAAAGAATTCCAAAGAAAAATGATGAGAAGACGCGGCCGAAACGTTTTCTACAACTTCAACCTTTTTAAAAACCAACCCTTCACCCACGGCACTTGCGTCAATGACTAAAATATTTTTGTACCCAATCGCATCTTCCAACAATTCTAAGTTAAGCTGTTGTGAAGTGACGACGAGAACACCCGCAATATTTTCTTTCTCAAGGGCTGCGGCTAAAGACGGGCCTAAGCCATCATCAGAACGTAGAGGATTGCCAATCCCGATGACAAAAAAATTCTTAGCCCCTTTGGACAGCATTTAAAAGAGCGCCGTTGTGGTCCCGGACTTCGATTAAAAGCGGCATTGCCCCAATCGCATGAGTCGAGCAAGACAAACAAGGGTCATAACAACGAATGGCCGCCTCCACACGATTAAGCGCACCTTCCTTGATATCTTTTCCGTTAACATACTGTTTGGCCACTTCAAAAACAGAACGGTTCATTCCCGGATTATTTTGACCCGTAGCAATGAGCAAATTAACACTTTTTAGTTTACCGTTCTCATCTGTTTCATAATGATGAAATAGCGTCCCGCGCGGAGCCTCAGAACAGCCGATGCCTTGCGCATAATTATGCTTGCCGATAACTTGCGTTTTTTCACCCGTCACCTGTGGGTCCTTGAGGATCATTTTGCATTCCTCGACGCACTGCATAAGTTCGATAAGCCGTGCATAATGAAAATAAAAAGTCCCATGCACCGGCCCTTGAGCTAATTTCTTAAACTGTTCAAACTCTTTTTGTGCCAAAGGAGTCTTCATCTTACTGGCCACATTAAGACGCGCTAATGGCCCGACACGATAAAACCCACGTTCAAACCCATAAGGTTTGTAATATGGATATTTTAAATACGACCAGTTGATAACCCGCTCGGCAATATACTCCAAATAATTTTTGGGATCCAATTGATCGCCAGCAATTTTTCCATCTTGATCAATAAAACGCAGTTTGCCATCGTAAAGCTCCATCTCGCCTTGCGGTCCGACAGTACCCAAATACATCGTTGGAAAATTAGCAAAACTCGATACTTCTTCTTGATGCTCCTGGTGATATTTCTTTATAAGCTCAATGCCCATTTGCGTTGTTTCCAAAGCTTCGGGCACCCAAGCTAAGAGGGCTTTGCGATTCTCTTCTGTCAAAGGAAACGACATCCCGCCGGGCACAATACCCATAATGTGAATTTTCTTGCCTGTGACCCTCTCGCTTATTACCTGCCCGAATTTTCTTAAACGTATTTCTCGACGGGCCAAATCCGGGAACTTTTGCGCCACACCCAAAATATTACGCAGTGCAGGATCACTGTCCCAACCTAAAAGAAAATCCGGCGACGAAAGATGAAAAAAACTAAGCGCATGCGAAGAAATATGCTGACCCAAATGAATAAGCCGGCGTAAAATATTGCCCGTATAAGGCGCAGTAATGCCCATAATCATTTCACAAGCTTTTGCACTGGCTACCGAATGGCTTACCGGACAAATCCCGCAAATCCGAGGAGTAATAGCTGGCATTTCTGTAAAATATCGGCCTTCACAAAACTTTTCAAACCCGCGAAACTCATTAACGTGAAACTGCGCATCGTTAACTTGACCTTCATCATTTAACATAATCGTGATCTTAGCGTGCCCCTCAATACGAGTAACGGGACTGATAAGAATTGTATTTTTAGGAGGCTGCTTATCCATATTTGAGTTTCCTTTCCTGCTCTAAATTCGGAATCCTACCGTTCAAAAACTCTGCTAAAACATAAAAAATCGTATCCGCAGACGGAGGACAACCAGGAATATAAAAGTCCACATTGACAACTTCGTGCAAAGGCACAACTTTATCATGCAATTTTAAAAGCGTAAAATGATCCGGCGGCATTCCCTGTTTATCATTGCTTTGCGCTTGAATATAAGAACGATTAAAAACTTCTTCTTTAGAAAGCCAATTACGCAAGCCCGTGACATTAGCCGTTACCGCACAATCGCCAAAAGCAATGAGAATTCCAGCTTTTGCACGAATATCCAAAATTTCGTGAAAATGTTCATCACTGGTCACCGAACCTTCGACTAACGCAATATCCACTGCAGGAAATGATTTCCCGTCAACAATTGGACTCTTGATAATATCCGCCAAAGCGGCAACATCCAAAATCCTCTCATCAATGTCAAGCAAAGACATATGACATCCACTGCAACCGCCTAGCCAAACTGTCGCTAATGTTTTTTTGCTCATAAATTTATCTCTCTTTTTTCAACAAGGTCTGTTACCATCTGCGGATACTTCTGCATGGATCCTTGCGTTGCATCCTTGTTCCACAGTGCGCCCGTCGGACAAACGTCCACACATTTGCCGCAATACGTACACGTTGTCGACTCTCCCCACGGCACATTAAAATCGGCAATAATCCTCACCTGAAACCCACGATTCATAACGCCCCAATTATGCGCACCTTCTACATCCGAGCAAACACGCACACAGCGAGTACACATAATACAGCGATTGTGATCCATCACAAATTTAGAATGCGAAGTATCCACTTCACACTTCTGAAAAAGATAAGGGAACCGGACACTTTCCATACCTACCTTGTAGCCCAAATCCTGAAGCTCACAATTGCCGTTGGCCACACACACCGAACAAACGTGATTGCGTTCCGCAAACAAAAGCTCAGTAACCATTCGCCGATATTTTTTAAGTTTATCTGTTTGTGTATGGATGACCTGATTAGCCACAACCTTTGTCGTGCACGACGGCAAAAGCTTAGACATCCCCTGTACCTCTACTAAACACAACCGGCAAGCCCCGACATCAACAAGTCCTTTTAAATGACACATCGTCGGAATATCAATATTGTTTTCACGGCAAACGTCCAATACAGTTTTGCCGATTTCTACTTCCAGTTTTTTATCGTCGATAGTAATTGGAATCTTAGGCATACTGTTCCTCTCTTAACAAACCGCGTTTGAAACATGTCCCTTATTAACATAGTCTTCATATTCATGACGAAAATAACGCAACGTACTTAAAAGCGGATTGGGCGCCGACATCCCCAAACCGCAAAGACTCGTTTCCTTGACAAACACAGCTAGCTCCTCGAGACGTTGCAGATCTCTGGGAACGCCTTTTTTGTTGCAAATTTTGGTGAGCAAATCAAACATCATCTTAGTACCCACGCGACAAGGAACACATTTGCCGCAAGACTCATCCATACAAAATTCCATAAAAAACCGCGCCACGTCAACCATGTCGCACGTGTCATCCATAACAATAAGTCCGCCGGAACCCATAATAGAACCTAACTCGACTAAAGACTCATAATCAACCTTGACATCCAGATGCTGTTCTGGAATACATCCTCCCGACGGCCCGCCGGTTTGCGCGGCTTTAAATTTTCGCCCCTCGGGAATACCACCGCCAATGTCAAAAACAATTTCACGCAAAGTCGTTCCCATGGGGACTTCAATAAGACCGGAGTTCGTAATTTTCCCGGTAAGGGCAAAAACCTTTGTCCCCGCACTTTTAGCTGTGCCAAGCTCGCTGTACCACTCGCCGCCTTTGCGCACGATAGGCGCAATGGACGCTAAGGTCTCAACATTATTAATCAAAGTCGGCTTTTCCCATAAACCAGATTCCGCCGGAAAAGGCGGACGAGGCCGAGGCGTGCCCCGCTTGCCTTCAATCGAGGCAATGAGAGCCGTTTCCTCGCCGCAAACAAAAGCGCCAGCACCGATACGAATTTCAACATCAAACGAAAAATTGCTGCCTAAAATATTAGCACCCAAAAGACCAATTTTGCGAGCCTGCTTAATGGCTAATTCAAAACGTTTGACCGCTAAAGCATATTCACCCCGAATATAGGCATAGCCCTTGTTGGCTCCAACAGCATAACCGGCAATAATCATTCCCTCTAAAACGCGATGCGGATTACTCTCTAAAACACTGCGATCCATAAAAGCGCCCGGATCGCCTTCATCGCCGTTACAGATCACGTATTTTTGATCCGCGACATATTTATAAACTGTTTCCCATTTGATTCCCGTCGGAAAACCAGCGCCGCCGCGTCCACGCAGACGGCTATGCTTGACTTCTGAAATAACATCTTCCGCAGAAAGATGAAACAACGCTTTTTCTAAAGCCCGATAGCCTTCATTACCGGCAATATATTCTTCAATCACCTCTGGATTTAAATCACCGCGTCCTTCGAGAACAATATGAAACTGTTTCTTAAAAAATGGATCTTCCCATGCATTAACAAACGGCTTTTCGCGAGTTTCATGAAACAACAACATCGACTCAATCGGCTTTTTATTAATAATGTGCTCATCAAAAATCTTGACCGTATCCTCGGGCTTGACATGTTCATAAATCGTATTCTCCGGAGCAATGCGTACCAAAGGCCCCTGAGTGCAGGCGCCCATACAGCCGGACAAATTGATATCATAATCCTGCTCTAAACCTTTATCTTTAGCGACCTGTTGAAAATTTTTTAATATCTGATCACTGCCAGCCGCCAAACAGCCCGAACCGCAACAGACACGCACCTTACCCTTTTGACAACGGTGCTTTTCATCCTGTTGATTTTTAATAACAGTTAAATCCTGACGATTCATGAACCGGCTCCAATCTTTTGTTTAATCATGTTAGCCACATCCGTCGGGTTCGCGCGAGGGATAACTTCTTCATCAATGATAACCGCCGGTGCTAAACCGCAAGCGCCAATACAGCGCGCCGTCTGAACCCCAAGTTTATTATCTGCAGAAACCTCGCCGTTCTTCAGACCAAATTGCTTTTGAACTTCATCTAACACACCCTGCGCGCCTTTAACATAGCAAGCCGTACCCGTACAAACCAAACATGTATGTTCGCCTTTAGATTTAAGAGAAAAGAAATGATAAAACGTGACCGTCGAATACACGCGACTGGGCGGGACTTTAAGCTCTTTGGTGATAAAAGCTAAAACATTAAGAGGTAGATACCCATAGGCGTTTTGCGCGGTGTGCAACACTTCAATCAAAGCATCTTGCCGGTAATTTTCTTTTTTAATTTTTGCCAAAAGAAGCTTGGCGCGCGGATCACTTTTGGGCAACTCAAGGTCAAGAAAACTTTTTTTAGTTTTTAGCATATTCATCCTTTTTTAAAAAACGAATACATCCTTACAATAAAAATGCGCCTTGAATTTA
>CAZNNZ010000033.1:0-2529 GCA_964574575.1 uncultured Planctomycetales bacterium | reverse complement strand
ACCTTTATATAATTGGCGCGTTCAAAAGCTTGCGGGTTGGGACACGACTTTTGGCTCATACTCCCCTGCATCTGTTTGACAGATTCATAATCATTCTCGGTCATCCATTCTTTCATCTCTTTAAGAATTTTTTCAACATACTGCGGGCCATTCTTAAGCAGTGTCGAGCAAAGCATCGTCGCATCGGCGCCAACCATAAGCATTTTTAAAACATCTTTCGCATCATGAATACCACTGCTGGCCGCTAAACTGCATTTCAAATGTCCATAAAGAATTGCAATCCAGCGCAGCGGCAAACGCATCGCCTGCGGTGTGGACAAAAGGACATTAGCAACAACTTCTAAATTTTCTAAATCAATGTCCGGCTGATAAAAACGATTAAACAAAACCAACCCATCGGCTCCGACTTCGTCGAGCTTTTTGGCCATATTCGCCGTCGCACTAAAATACGGGGAAAGCTTGACCGCCACAGGAATCGTCACACTGCCCTTTACGGCACGGAAAATATCCAAATACTCTTCTTCAACTTCAAAAGCAGTTTTAGAAGTGTCCGTCGGCAAAAAATAAATATTAAGTTCCAGCGCATCAGCTCCCGCTTCTTGAATTCGCTTAGCATATTTGATCCAACCACCTTTGGTAAAACCATTCAGACTTCCGATAATCGGAATATGCACATTTCGCTTAGCCTCCGAAATGTGCACCAGATATTCATCCGGCGTCAAATTATATGTGTCCGGTTCAGGGAAAAAACTTAATGCCTCAGCATAACTTTCTGTCCCAAAAGTTGAGTGATGCTGCAATTCAATCGCTTCATGAACAATCTGCTCTTCAAAGAGCGAAAAGAAAACCACCGCTGAAATCCCTGCCTGCTCTAAGCGTTTTATATTTTCGAGTTTATGCGACAAAGGACCGGCAGAAGCGATCAGCGGATTTTTTAATTTCAAACCCATGTATTTTGTCGTCAAATCTAGAGAGTTGTTTTGATTCATACTTTGGTTTCCTTTGGCGTTTCTTTAAGAGTTTGACTTTCCGCTTCTGCTGCAGGGGTCATGGCCATTTCCTTATAAATACTCCAACGCTTGTCCACATCTTCTTGGGCAAGAAGCATTAAACGCTGCGCCTCTTGGGGATTTGTTTTCGTCAAAATCTTAAAACGATTCTGGCGATACGCATACTGCGCAAATTTCATTTGCGGATCTGCAGAATCCAGAATAAGCGGATTTTTCCCCTCGAGCGCTAAAAGCGGATTATAGCGAAACAGCGGCCAATGACCCGACGAGACAGCGGCTTTGTGTTCCTGCAAACCGGTGGTCATATTAATCCCGTGAGCAATACAATGGCTGTAAGCAATAACCAAAGACGGCCCGTCATAATTTTCGGCTTCCATAAGAACCTTGATCGTGTGCTCATCTTTGGCGCCCAAAGCAACACTCGCCACATAGACATGTCCGTAAGTCATCGCCATGCGCGAAAGGTCTTTTTTGCCAAAAAGTTTCCCGCCGGCGGCAAATTTGGCCACTGCGCCGCGCGGAGTCGATTTTGACATCTGTCCGCCTGTGTTAGAATACACTTCCGTATCTAAAACCAAAACATTCACATTGCGTCCCGACGAAAGAACATGATCCAAGCCGCCGTAGCCGATATCATACGCCCAACCGTCGCCGCCGATAATCCAAATACTCTTTTTGACTAACATGTCCGCAACGCTCAAAAGCTGACCGGCCGCTGTGGTTTTAATCAAGGCCAATTTTTTCTTGAGTTCTAGAACACGCTCTCGCTGCTCAAAAATTTCGGCCTCATCGTTTTGTGTGGCGTTTAAAATCTGTTCAACAAACTGCGTTCCCAATGTCGCCGACAATTCCTTAAGCAGTTCAACGGCAAAATCCTTTTGCTTGTCAACCGTCAAACGAAAGCCCAAACCAAATTCGGCATTGTCTTCAAAAAGCGAATTGGCCCACGCTGGTCCGCGGCCTTGATTATTTTTAGTCCACGGTGTCGTCGGTAAATTGCCGCCATAAATAGAAGAACAACCCGTTGCATTGGCTACCATCATCCGATCGCCAAAAAGCTGGGTGATAATTTTAATATACGGCGTCTCGCCACAACCCGAACACGCGCCAGAAAATTCAAACAAAGGCTGTAAATATTGCGACCCGCGAATGCTGGCCTGCTTAACTTTAGTGCGGTCAACTTCGGGAAGCTTTTCAAAACTTTCCCAGTTTTTGCATTCGCTCTCCAGCAAAGGTGCGATCTCATGCATATTCAAAGCCTTGACCTTAACCTCGGTCTTGCTCTTGACCGGACAAACATCGACGCACAAGCCGCAGCCAGTACAATCTTTGGGCGAAACCTGCAGAACAAACTGAGATCCGGGCAAATCTTTAGCGGCAACGTGTTTAAACGTCGACGGCAAAGAGCCGACTAACGCCGGCTCAAACATTTTAGCGCGAATGACCGCGTGCGGACAAACGCTGACGCATTTGCCGCATTGGATACAAAGGTCTTTTTCCCAAACTGGAATCTCAAGAG
>CAZNNZ010000032.1:10865-15818 GCA_964574575.1 uncultured Planctomycetales bacterium | reverse complement strand
TAAATATTTAAACGGGGCGCATGGGTTAGCACTTTTTTATCCGGCTTATTCTTCGTGGGTCAAACGCTTGGGACGTATCAGTATGTTTTCTGAGGGGACTAAGGAAAACGCGGCCGTTTTTTGTCATGCTGCTACATTTATGGCTGTCGCTTATGCACTGGCCGGTTACGGTGACAAAGCCTACGAAGCGGCGCGCAAGATTATGCCCAATGCGCAAAAGAACATGGACCTTTATAAAACCGAGCCGTATGTTTTTGCGGAATATCTCGTTGGGCCAGAAAATCCGTATCGATACGGCGAAGGTGCTTTTACGTGGATTACCGGTTCGTCGGGTTGGAATTTGATGCTGGCTACCGAATGGATTTTGGGTGCGCGTCGGGATTTTCACGGATTGCGCATTGACCCGTGTATCCCTAAGAAGTGGAAAAAGTGTTCAATCCGTCGGCCTTTTCGCGGAGATGTTTATGAGATTGAAATTCTAAATCCTGATGGAAAAGAAAAAGGCGTTAAACAGCTTTTTGTTGATGGACAAGAAGTTCGTGGAAATCTTGTCACGCCGTTTTTAGATGGAAAAACTCACAAGGTCAAGGCGATTTTAGGATAGAATGCTATCTATGAACGTAACCAACGGCAAATCTTCCTTTTTATTTGTCCTCCTTCTTTTTCTAATTAGTTTTTATTTTGATGCTAATCTTTTTGCGCAAGAGGATATAACTGCGGCGGCTACAAATTCTGTCAATGGGATTTTGTCTTTGGAAGAAACGCCTTTAAGTATTGATGCGACAGCTGTTTTAGGTGATAAGATTTCTTTGTCACGGCAGACGGATGGTATGTTATCGCAAGATTATGTCAAAAAAGCTTGGGAACTTTCTGGGAAAAATGATTTAACCGGATTGATGAAGTTGGTTAATGAGTGCTTAGAGAAATATGAGAGCCAAGCTAGAATGCAAGAGGCTACTTTGACGGATTTTCCATTGCGCGGCAAAGAGGGGGACGTCGCGATTTTTAATGATGTTGGGACGATTTTATTTATTAAGGCCGAGGCTTTGATGAACAATGGCAAGACTGACGAGGCTGTTGCTCAATTTCAAAAGATTATTGAAGATTATAAATTTGCTCAAGGGTGGGATCCGGTTGTCGGGGTTTTTTGGTCAGTTGCAGAAAAAAGTCAGGCGAGTATTGATGTGATGCTTGGCAAGATGGAAGAAAAAGAAATGGCCGAAAATCGCACTGGTAACAATACGGTGCCGCCTTTGTTTAATCCGGGCACACAAGAAGTTATTGATTACCGCAATTACGGCCAATTTGAAGGGGTAGGCACCGAGGATTATAAGTTTATCGTTAAGAACCCTAAAGAGTTAGCTGCTGCCGTTGGGTATGGGATTTATCCGAGTAATATGACTGGTATTTTAAAATCGCCACAGTATCTTAAGGTTAGGGAAGAAGGACGTTTGGAAGTCAGTCACTGGGATTCGCTTAAGAGCAATGATTTAGAGGGCGCGTATTTTAAGTGGATCAATGCTCCCGAGCCGGCGGGAATCCGGCTGTATTATCAAGCTCTCACTTTCGAAAAAGCAAAAATGTATTATCAGGCTATAAAGGCCTATCATGCCCTTATTGTTCATTTTCCTAATACGGTTTCTTGGACGTATTGGCAAACCCCGTGGTATCCGGCGCAGGCGGCAGTTTCAAAAATACAACACATTATTCGTATCCATCCAGAATTAAATCTTGAGGCGCTATGGATGAAAATTGAGGTGGTCAATGGGTTTGACAATGATGTTAGCAATGATGTGGTAAGGACGTGGCCGGGTATCATTAAAGAAAAAGGAACAGTTGATCGCTTTAAAGATAAACTTAGTTTTAATAAAAAATCATCTTCTTTGGGTAAGGTAAAGTTGACACGTGGACATGGACGGGTTGTACTTAAACAATATGAAAATAATCATTGGCGTATGTTCGTTGATGGCAAGGCTTTTATTATTAAGGGAATGACTTATTCTCCGACCAAGGTTGGGCAGGGTCCGCAGAAGGGGACTTTGGTTAGTTGGATGAAACAAGACACTAATAATAACGGAATTCTCGATGGGCCCTATGAGGCGTGGGTTGACAAAAATAGAAATAATATTCAGGATCATGGAGAGCTCGCTGTTGGTGATTTTCAATTGATGAAAGATATGGGCGTTAATACATTGCGTGAATATTATCAGCCGTTTAAGCCGGATAAAGAAGTTTTGCGCAAGATGTACAAGGAATATAAGTTTATGGTGATTATGGGAAATTTTTTGGGTAAGTATGCTCACGGTTCCGGTGCCAATTGGTTTGAAGGAGCAGATTATAAGAATCCCGTTCATCAGGAAAATATGATGAAATCTGTTAAGGAAATGGTGTTGGATTTAAAAGATGAGCCTTATATTTTGATGTGGGTTTTGGGCAATGAAAATAATTACGGGAGTGCAAATAATGCCGATAAAGATCCAGTCGCATATTTTCAATTTGTCAATAATGTTGCCAGGATGATTCATGAAATTGATCCGGATCATCCTGTGGCTCTTTGTAATGGGGATACTCTTTTCTTAGATATTTTTGCTAAAAATGCACCGGAAGTTGATATTTTTGCTGGAAACGTTTATCGAGGTGATTATGGTTTTGGGTCGTTTTGGGAACAAGTTGCGGGATCGGCCGATAGGCCTGCTTTTATTACCGAATATGGCGCTCCTGCTTATTCGAGAGATTTGACGCTTGAGGAAGTGGAAATTGAGCAAGCTAATTATCACCGCGGCAACTGGTTAGATATTAAAGCAAATATGGCAGGCGAGTCGGATGGGGCTGGAAATGCCTTAGGCGGCGTTGTTTTTGAGTGGCTCGATGAGTGGTGGAAGAACTATGAGCCCTTTTATCATGATAAAAAATCAGAGGCGATTGGACCTTTCACTGGTGGATATTATTTTGAGGAATGGTTTGGACTCAATGGACAAGGCAATGGTAAACATAGCCCTTTCTTGCGTCAGCCGCGCAAAGCTTATGATCTTTATAAGGAAATGTGGAATTTAAAGTCGCAATGATGTAGAATGAGGCCGTGTCGTGGTTCTTTGGAAAGGCTGCATTTAAGGCTTGTTTCGTTATTTCTTTTTGAATAATTTGAAACATATATTGACAATGAGGGGAGGTGTATTTGGCGCAGCTAGGTGTTGCTAGTGTAGGCTAATGCTTTGCTGTATTTGATCTCTATCCTGTTGTTTAAAAATAAGTTGTGGCAATGCTCTCATATTTAGAAAAAACAAAAATGAAAAGTTCAAAGCGTAGAATTAAGGAGGAATAATTTATGATTAAGAAAGTAGTTTTTGTTCTTAGTATTCTCTGTGCCGTTGCGATTGGGGCTCGATCGGCGAGTGCCGCTGATTATAATTTTGGTGATATGAAGTCTTCGACTTTGATTGGGAAAGCTTGGACCGCTCTTAACCAAAACGATTTAGAGGGAGTTTTGGCATATACTAATAAATGTTTGGAGCTTTATACAGAGCAGGCTAAAAAAACACAGTCTGAATTAACAGATTATGCCAAAGGGACTAATGAGGAAATTAATGGGTATTGGGCGCTTAATGATGTTGCTGCTGCCCTTTTTATTCAAGGAGAGGCTTATCGTAAGGCTGACATGAAGGATCAAGCAAGAGCGGCTTATGAAAAACTTATCAATGAATACAAGTTTGGTCAAGCTTGGGATATACAAGGATGGTTTTGGAAGCCTGCTGAAGCTGCTCGAGAAAAAATTGCCAGTTTGGATTCTCCTAATGCTATAGATTTTGGAGATGTGTCATCGTCAGCACTGGTTGCAAAAATATGGAAAGCGTCTGCTGATAATAACCAGCAAGCTCTTGAAGCTTATGTTGGAAAAATTCTTGAGCTTTATGCAGATAAGGCCAAGGAAATGCAAAAATCCTTGACTGAATATGCATGGGAATCCAAAGAGAAGATTTTTTCTTATTGGGCTTTGAACGATGTTGGTGTAGCTCTTTTTGCAAAAGGTGAATATTATCGCAAGGCTGGGAACAATGAGGAAGCTAAAAAAGCTTATCAAAGACTTATTGATGAGTTTTCATATGCCCAGTGCTGGGATACGCAAGGATGGTTTTGGAAACCTGCCGAAGCTGCTGCAGAAAAAATGGCTTCTTTGGATGTAAAAAAATAGATGTAAATTCTTTCTTGATCCTCCTCCTTTTATTGTGAGTTTTGCCGTAAGGCAAGTCTTGCGATAGAGGGGGGAGGATTCTCTTTCCAAACCTATTTTTATTTTTTATTTTCTTGCAAAAGTGTAAAGGCAAGTTTGCAAGAGCTGCGCGAGTGTTTAGAAATTTTGAACTATTGTAAAGGTATGAAAGCGAGTTGTAAAATGAGGTTTGTAAACATTGGATTGATTTTTTTGTTATCGTTTTTAGTTGGGTGTGAGAAATTTTCACAAAAAGTCACATCTTCCGATGTGGCCGACGGAAATTCCGTATCAAATTTTAAGCAATTTTATGTTTACAAAGATAGCGCGGAGAGTGTAAATCATTTTGTCCCATCAGGTTTTATGCCGAATGCAAAATGTTTGAAGTTTGATGATAATTGGAAAGATAGCTGCTACGAAGGGACAAGCTGTATTAAAATTTCTTTTGATGTTAATTGTTCTAAGAGCGACCAAAAATGGAGCGGTGTTTATTGGCTTAATCCGGCCAATAACTGGGGAAAGCAAAAGGGTGGATTTAATTTGCAAAGTGCAGAAAAATTAACATTTTGGGCAAAAGGTGAAAAAGGTGGTGAGCGTATTGAAGAGTTTCGCATTGGAGGGATTTCTGGTGACTTTCCTGATTCTGATACAGCAGTCATTGGGCCTGTCATTTTGACCAATCAGTGGCGTCAATATACGATTGATTTGCGCGGTAAAGATTTGTCTTACATTGGTGGAGGCTTCTC
>CAZNNZ010000032.1:0-10855 GCA_964574575.1 uncultured Planctomycetales bacterium | reverse complement strand
CAGTGTCAATGCTAATCCGGGGAATTGTTTATTTTATTTAGATGAAATTCAATATCAATAGATTTTCAGCTAGGTTTTAATATTTTTAGTTGTGGACATTCTTCAATGGATTTCTCGTCGAAGAATAAAACTCAAAATTGCAATTCTTCTTGCCAAGAATTTTTGAATTTTTCTTGTATTGATTTTTTTCATTTGCTATAGTCTTTACACATTACCAATTCCTTTTCAAGGAGATCATATGTCGCAAGCCGCAAAACAAGTTATCACAATTAATCTAGCCGTTCTTTTGTGTGCCGCAGTTGGTGGTTGCGTGATCCCCTCGCTTGACAATAAAAAACTTTCTGGCGAAAATGTGCAATTGACCAAAAAAGTTGATGAATACCGTACCCTTGAAGCCAAACAATCCAGCGAGCTTAATGAGTGGAAGGATAAATTTAATAAAGTTGAAAAAGAAAAAAATGATCTTATTGAAAAAATTAATAGCGCTGGCGGGAATATCGATGAAATTTCCGCAAAAGTTAAGGATTTGACCCGTGAACGGGATGAATTGAAAAATCGTTTTGAAACTTTGCAAAAAGAGCGTGACCAGTTGACAGCTAAGCTTATTGAAAAGCCGAAGGTCTTGGCTGCAGAGACTGCGAATAATTCTCAAGTTGAGGATGCCGAGAATGTGGCGACTCAAGAAGCTCTTGTTGACGAGAAAGGGAAACCTAAGTCAGCAGATGATGAGGATTATTGGGCAAAAATATTGAAAGCCAAAGTTTCTTTGCAGATGGATCTTGAAAAAATCAAAGAGGATTTGTCAAAAAGTGCGCTTGAAATTAGTGATTTAAAAAAACAGAACTCTGACCTTCAGCTTGAAATCAGTAAACTTAATACGGATAAAGAAGCAATTTCTCGTCAAATTAAATATGGCAACGATTTGGCAAAAAATCTTTCGCTTGAACTTGCTCGATCTCAGGGCGAGAAGCAATTTATGTCAGACAGGATGAGTAAAATTGTCGAGGAGAATAATAGCCTTCATGAACAACTTAAAAGTTTAACGTCTACAAAAGTCGCTTTAGAAAGAAGCATTGTTAAGTTGCAGGGTGACAAGAAACAGATTGAAGGGAAACTTTTTGAAACAGAAGGCGTTATTCAGAATCGGGTCGAACAAATTTATCAGCTTAAGGATAGTTTGGAAAAAGATTTTAAGCCGGCTGTCAAAAATCCTCAAACTGGTGAAGTGGATTTGTCTCCCATCGTTATTAATCCTGATGACAAAAACGCGACTCAAATTAAATCGTTACCTGCAGGCGTTAGTGGTAATGTCGTCAGCATTAATGATGAAAATAATTTTGTCATCGTAAATCTTGGTGAAGATTCCGGGATTAAAATTGGCGAGAAGCTTAATGTTTATCGGGGTGCAGATTTTATCGCTGGGCTCGAAGTTATACAGGTTCGAAAAGATATTTTGGCTGCAGATATCAAAAATAAAATGATGGCCATTGAAGTTGGCGATAGTGTTAAATAATTTAATTTTCTTATTACGTGTTTAAAAATCGTAAAGCTAGTATTGATGATGTCGCGCACCACGCGAAAGTTTCGATAACTACGGTCTCTCGTGTTATTAATAAAGTCTCTACGGTAAGTAAAAAAAATCAAATTAAAGTTGAAGAAGCGATCACTGCGTTAAAGTATAAGCCGGATGTCAGCGCCCAGCGTTTGGCGCGCGGTTCAAATAATGCCATTGGTCTTGTCATGCCCGGATACCCGGGCATTTTTTATTCTTTTTATGCGATTGAAATTATTCGTGGCGTCGGGCATGCGTGTGAAATCTTTAAACAGGATTTGGTTTTTCATATTACCAATGGATACAATGACCTTAATGTCAATAGTGTTGGCGGCGTGGTCTTTGCGGATATTATTGAAAATCATAAACAGGTTGTTTCGGCTCTTGATGCGGGCATTCCTTGCATGGTGATTAACAATATAGCCAGTGATTTGGGTGCTAATTATATTGCGATTGATAATATTGCCGGCGGCACCATGGCCGCAGATTATTTAATAAGTCTTGGGCATAAGCGTGTTGCAACGATTACGGGGAATTTGCAGACACAGGCCGGTCAACATCGGTTAGAAGGGTTTAAAAGTCTTTTGGCAAAGAAAAGAATTGTCCTGGATTCAGAATTTATTATTGAAGGAGATTATTCTCGACGCAGTGCTCGTATTGCGGCGGAAAAATTATTGGCTTTGAAAAATCCACCAACCGCAATTTTTGCCGCCAGTGATGATATGGCTTTGGAAGTGATTACCGTAGCTATGGAAAAAGGCTTAAAAGTTCCCCAAGATCTTTCGGTTATCGGTTTTGATGATAATCCTGCCGCTATTTTTGGATCTGTCGCTCTGACAACTATTAAACAGCCTTTGTTTGAAATGGCCCAGCAAGCTGTTCAAATGGTTCTTGTTCCTGAACTGATTGTTCGTGATTCCTGCGCACCGTTTAGTCAGCCTTGACAGATAGTAAAAATCCCTGTAGCCTATAACTTCATATTGATTATAAAAAGGAGGACGGTGTGCAACGCTTTCTTTCAATAGTGATGTATGTTTTGTGGACGGTGACTATTGTTGCTGTTCTTTCAGCGACTTTTACGAATTTTCAGTACGAAGATCTTAATATCTTAGCTGCAGTGTTGTTGTTTTTTGCAATCCTTAATTCGATTTTTGTTGCAATAAAAAAGAAATGAAAAATCTACAATTTCAATGTGTTGTGATTGGTGCCGGACATGCGGGAGTTGAAGCGGCCTTGGCTTCTGCGCGAATGGGTATTAAGACTGGGATGGTCAGTCTTTTTGTCGATACCATTGGCCAGATGAGTTGTAATCCTGCTATCGGCGGAGTGGGTAAGGGCCAGATCGTCAAGGAAATCGATGCTTTGGGCGGCCAAATGGGTTTGGCGGCAGATTGTACGGGAATTCAATTTCGTCAGCTTAATGCATCTAAAGGCCAAGCGGTGCGCTCTTCGCGTTGTCAGTCGGATCGCAAGCGTTATAAGCTTTATATGCAAACAGTTGTTTTAAATCAAAAAAATTTGACCTTTATTCCCGACGAGGTCAGTGAAATTTTGGTGACTGGCGGTAAAGTGGTCGGTCTTAAAACGCTAGCAGGTTTAGAAATTGCGGCGCAAACGATTGTGATTACGGCGGGTACATTTTTAAAGGGCCGTATTCATATGGGGCCGGATATTATTTCTGGCGGCCGCATCGGAGAACCGGCGTCGATACGTTTGGCGGATAATATTCGGGATTTGGGTTTTCCAGTCCTGTTTTTTAAAACGGGAACGCCGCCGCGCTTAGACGGGAAAACGATTGATTTTTCATCTCTTGAAGCTCAGCACTCAGATGAGCGGCCAATTCCTTTTTCATTTCGCACTCCAGAAATTCCTAAAGATCAAAAATTAGTTGCTTGCCACATCACGCATACGAGTGAAACGACGCATAATATTATTCGTCGCAATATGCATTTGTCTCCGATGTATTCTGGTCAAATTCATGCTACCGGCGTGCGTTATTGTCCGTCGATTGAAGACAAGATCAAGCGATTTGGTGAACGATCAAGTCATCATGTTTTTTTAGAACCCGAAGGATTAGACACGGATGAATATTATCCTAATGGAATCTCGACGGGACTGCCGCTGTCCGTACAGCAAGAGATGATTTGTTCTATTAAAGGATTAGAAAAAACAAAAATTGTGCGCGCTGGATACTCAATTGAGCATGGGGTTATTCCGCCGACGGAGTTGTTCCCTACACTTGAAACCAAAAAAGTGGGAGGTTTATTTTTTGCTGGGCAAATCAATGGCACGACGGGTTATGAAGAAGCCGGCGGGCAGGGCATTGTCGCGGGTATCAATGCGGCATTGCAAGTTAAGGGGCAGCCGCCTTTTATTCTGCGGCGCGACCAAGCTTATTTGGGTGTTTTGATTGATGATTTGACGACCAAGGGCACGCAGGAGCCATATCGGATGTTTACCTCGCGTGTTGAGTATCGGCTGATTATCAGAGAAGATAATGCGGATCGCCGCTTAAGTACTTATGGACATGCGTTTGGTTTATTGAGTGATGAGGATTACTCTAAGGTTGTCCAAAAATATCAGGCGATTGATGCGGAAGTTGAGCATTTGCGCAATACACGAATTTCCCCTGGCACAGACTTAGACAAGATTTTGGCGGACAATAGCAGTTCTCCTTTAAAACAACCGACGAGTTTGAGCGCAATTTTAAAACGGCCGGAAGTTAATTATCAGATGATTGCACCCTTCGACGGTAAATTAAAGAATTTTCCGCAACAAGTCATTGATCAAGTTGAGTATGAGATTAAGTACGAAGGCTTTATTGAACGCCAGCATAAAAGCGTTGAGCGCTTTCGTCATATTGAAAATATTAAAATTCCCAAAGATTTTGAGTATTTGCATTTGCCCGGGCTTTCCAATGAGATTCAGCAAAAGCTAAAGGCTGCCGCACCGCTGACGCTGGGTCAAGCAAATCGCATCTCCGGCGTCACGCCGGCGGCGATTACGATTTTGATGATTTATTTGCGTAAACTAAGCTTAGATCGCAAAGCATTAACCCGGATTTTGCATTAGCCTCGCTCCTGCGAGGCCAAGCAAAATCCGCCCAAAGGGCCGCATGTCTCGACTTCGTCGAGACGTGCGGGGTTAATCCTTGCGGTAAACCGCAACCGAAGGCAAATTTTGCATTCACTTTTTTGTGCGCGACGGATCGTCGCGCAATGAGTTGTAATGCAAAATTTGGGATTAAGAAATAATGAAAATCAATCATGAAGCTTTCATTCTCTAAACCAACCCAGCATTTTCTTCTTCTTGTTATAATTATTGCGACGTTCTGGTTTTTAGGTCAGGCGCTGCATGTTGATTTAGTCCAAGTCCGCGCATGGCTTTCACAATATCCTTTGTGGGTTTCAGGTTTTCTTTTTATTCTTATTTATGTGGGGTTGACGACGCTGTTATGGTTTGGGACGATTGATCTGTTTCGGATTAGCGGTGCGCTTTTGTTCGGGCCTTATTGGAGTACACTTTTTGTTACGATTGCGGAAATCGCCAATGCGAGTATTCTTTTTTTCCTAAGTCGAAAACTCGGACGGGAATTTGTCGAAGAAAAGTTTCATTTAAAGAAGGGCGACAAGAAATATTCGCCAGATAATGCTGGATTTTGGACAGCGTTTATTTTGCGAATTAATCCACTGGTGCCTTTTCGTTTTATGGATGTGGGCTTTGGGTTGACAAAATTATCATTTCAAAAATATTTTTATGCGGTTGTCTTCGGTTCGCCACTTCGGATTTTTTGGTTGCAGTTTGTGATTGCGGCTATCGGAGAGGCCGTTTTGAAAAATCCATCGTTGATATTGGAGTATTTACAAAATAATAAGCCAGCAATGGCGGTGAGCGTGTTTTATATTTTGGGAGTTATTGTTATTACGATGGTCGTTTTTATTACGACAGTGCTTAAGAAAAACGCACTGGTGCGCCAATTGTCAAATCTAAAATAATTTCCGCCATCATAGCTGCACAGGCTGTCACGCGCGGCGCCATCGGCGGGTTTTCTAAAGCGGCATCTGTTGTACGGTCACCAACAAAATAAATATTTCCAACTTTTTTTATGGTCAGCGGTTTTTTTTCTAAAAGTCCGGCCATGCCAACTCCGCTGATTAAGCAGCGGGTTTTATCGCAATAAAAATCTACGAATTTGTGCTTCCATTCTTTATTGTCAAAGGCCTCAACGATAAAATCACAGTTTTTAAAAAATTGCTCGCCAATTTCCGGCGTCCATTTGATTTGATGGGTTTGAATATTAAGATCAGGGTTAATGTCTAAAAGGCGTTTTTGGGTGACCGTGACTTTGTCTAAACCGATTTCGTCGAGAAAATATTGCTGGCGGTTAAGGTTTGAGGCTTCGATCACATCAAAGTCGATAATTTCAAAATGCTTAAAGCCGCTGCGGGTGAGTATCATAGCGATGTTAGAACCCAAGCCGCCAGCTCCGCCTATGCCGATCTTTTTGCTTTGGATCGTGTCAAGCTGATTTTTGGTAAGATAACGCAGTAAACCTTGTTCGAATAGATTCATATGATATTACTTAATTGGATAGATAGGTAGTTATCCCTTGCTCAGACAGTGATTTTTGTTTTTTCTAAAATAAAATTGCAGGTGAACAAAAATCAAACTCGCAAGGAACAACTACCTATCTATCCAGCATTTTGTTGAAAACAGTATCGTCAAGGATTAGTTGTTATTCTTGCGAGTTCGGGACGAACCCCGAAGGGGTGAAGTCCACTGTTTGAGCGACGAATGTCTTGTAATGCCTCCTTTTATAAAAAATTCCCAATCGGTCGCCAGTCGGTAAAAACTGGATCAAAATTCTTGGCCTTTAAAAGTTGAACAATGCTTTCAACAGAGCGTGTATCTTCGATATCAAATTGCGGATCCTGCTCGTCGGGGTCTTTGATTGTGTACCCACCGACGGAAGTGTTCGATCCGGCTGACATGCGTGTAAACCCAAGCTCTAACGCATTGTCGCGCAAAAGCGCTGTTTCGCGTGTTGATAAATTTATTCCAATTCGCGGAAAAAGAATGCGTGTCAGGCAAATGATTTTGATAAACATCCGATCATCGACGTTGCAGATTGCAAATTCGCGCCCTTTAATTTTTCGCAGTCGCGGAAAAGAAACGCTGTATTCCACGCCGGGGAAAGTTTTTTCCATAAATCGTAAATGTTCATACAGCGCCAAAAGGTCAGGCGCAATATCGGCCAGCCCCAAAAGAATGCCCATAGAAATTTGGCGGATGCCACTTTGCGCGGCGCGTTGCGGCGTGCCATAGCGAAAATCGTAGTCGCTTTTTTTGCCGGAAATATGGACTTCTTTGTAGCGTTTGCGGTCATAGGTTTCTTGGTAAATGGTAATGCCATCAACGCCATTTTCAAAAAGCTCTGTGTATTCGCTAGTTTCCATCGGATGAACTTCGAGGCTCACACCCGTAAAATAGTGTTTGGCAATGTCAACGGCTTCTTTAAGATACGAAAGTGGGGTCGCTTGATAGGATTCGCCGGTTAAAAGTAAAATATTTTTGATGCCACTTAGGGCGACGTGCTGCATTTCCGCGTGCATTTGTTGAGCAGTTAATTTGATGCGGTCGATGCGATTGTGACTGTTAAATCCGCAGTATGTGCAGTAGCTTGAACAATAATTCGAAAGATACAAGGGCGCGTAAAGTGAAATTGTGCGTCCAAAATATTGACGAGTAAGATTCGCAGATTTTTGTGCCAGTTCTTCTAAAAAGAGGGGATCATTGTTAGTGAGTGTATTTTTTATTTCGTTTAAGGTAATCATTTTATTTTGTTGTAGGGAACGGTCGCGACCGTTCCCTACGGTTATTCATAGAGAAATCCCGTTAGCGGCGAGGAGGCATGGGCAATATTTTTTGCTGATGGCAATTGACTCAAATAACCCAAACGTCCTGCTTGTACGCCAAGTGAAAAAGCTTTGGCTAACACTGCAGGATCTGCTGCAGTAGCGACAGCCGTGTTGACTAAAACGGCGTCTGCGCCCATTTCTATCGCCTCTGCCGCCTGCGACGGGGTACCAATTCCAGCGTCGACGATAATCGGAATATCAATTTCTTCGATCAAGATTTTAATAAATTCTTTAGTTTTCAAACCCTGATTGCTGCCGATAAGAGATCCCAAAGGCATGACGGCGGCCGCACCCGCTTTAACAAGGGCGCGAGCCACATAAAGATCTGCCGAGACATAAGGCAAAACAACAAAGCCTTCTTTAGCCAAAATTTCTGTTGCCTTGATTGTTTCATGATTGTCTGGCAAAAGATATTTGCTGTCGTTGATGACTTCGATCTTGACCCAAGTGCCGTGTCCGGCTTCGCGAGCGATGCGTGCGATGCGAATAGCTTCCTGTGCAGTACGGGCGCCGGAAGTATTAGTCATCAGGGTTACCGACGGGGGAATGTATTCGAGAATATTATCTTCGTGACGTTCTAAATCAATGCGCCTAAGAGCGACAGTCACGATTTGTGTGCCGCAGGCTTCGATACTGTCTTTTAAATCTATTTTATTTTTGAATTTTCCGGTGCCTAAGAGAAAACGATTTGTAGAAGATTTTCCGGCGATAATAAGAGGATCATCATTAATCATTTAGCCGCCCCCGACAATGGCAATTAATTCGATTTGGTCGCCGTCTTTAATAAATGTTTTTTCCCAAGACTGCGATTTAATGATCGCACCGTTTAATTCGGCGATGATGTGTTTGTTATTTTTGTAAAATTCTTCGATAAGTTCTTTTAAGGTTGATTCTTTTTCGAAGATGTGAGATTTTCCGTTTAATAAAATTTGCATAAATTCTTCCTTTAAAGTTGTGGCCATTTTAGAGGAATTTCTTTTAAAATGCAAATTTATGACGAGCAGCAGCGCCTAAAAAAAAAGTAGATATTTTTGTTTATTTGTAGTATAAATTGGACTAATTTACTGGTGAACGGGGCCCCTTGCTCCCTAGATTTAACAATCTAAAAAAGGACACATGTTCGGATGAATAAAGTGAAAGATGCTAAAAGCCCGGCTTTTGGTTATCAGTTGCTTTTGGATTTGTATAATTGCAAAGAAGGCGCTTGCGATGACTTGGCGCTGTGCTACAAATTTTTGGATGATATCGTCGGATATCTAGGGATGGAAAAGCAGTCGCCGCCGAATATTTTTCGCAGTGACGAGCGGCTTTTTCCTGAGAAAGCTGGCCTCTCCGGCTGGGTTCCTTTGATTGAAAGCTCGATTGTCATTCATACGCTGACAGTTAAGAATTTTATTTCAATCGATATTTATTGCTGTAAATATTTTGACGTCGAGGCGGCCAAAGAGTTTTGTGCCAAGTTTTTTGCTCCGCAGAAGACGGATGCTCAATATATGGAACGCGGGCAGGATTATTTTAAGAGCGACTCGAATTATCATTCGGTCAGCGTCAAAAAGATAGCGGGCAAAAATCCGCAGATCGAAATTCACAAAAAAGAACCGCAATTCGCTACAGCGAAGTAAGGTCATTTTAGATTAATTTTTAAAAGGGGGATTGCGATTGCCGTAATCCCTCTTTTTAATTGATAGTGACGGGTTCACTTAGGTATATTTGAAAGTTTTATAAAAAATAGACGCACCGTCTCCCCTCTTTTTTAAAGAGGGGCCGGGGGAGTTAAAGGATAGGTGGAAGTTCTCAATAGAAAAGAAACTCGTGAATTAAGAAAAGCTCTGCGTCAAAAGCAAACAGAGGCAGAAAGAGTTTTATGGTCAAAGCTTCGCAATAAGCAGGTTAACGGTTTAAAGTTTTTCCGTCAATATGGGATTGGCAGGTATATTACCGATTTTTATTGTCCTAAGATTAGGATGGCTGTTGAAGTAGATGGCGGCCAACACTATGCGGATCAAACAATGGCTTATGATGCTAGCAGAGAGGAAGTATTTGCTTCGTTAGGAATAAGAACGGTACGCTTTTCAAATATTGAAGTTCTTAGCGAATTGGATGGTGTTGTAGAAAAGATATTAGAATTAACTCCCCTAACCCCTCTTTAAAAAAGAGGGGGATAGAAGCATATCAATCAGAAATTATTTTAAGAATACAAGATAAGAAAAGTTTTCGGAGGATTGTAGATTGCGAATCAACAAAGACTATATCATCGCATTGGTAATTTTTTCTTTTATTTGTGTTGGGCTTTTAGCTTGGGCAGCATCATTCGGAAATCAATTATGTATGTGGATATTAGGAATTTTGGGTGGGGTGTTTATGTTTGGTCTGTTGGTTTTGTTTCCTGCCGCCTCATTCACCTCCATAACACATAATAAGGAGATTACTAAAAAACCATTTATAGCGTTTACTCTTTTCTTTATTGTCTTGTGGGGATTAATTTTTTTTATTGTTGAGATTCAGCCGGAACTCGGCTGGGATTATGTAAAATTCTTTGATAAATATTTATTGCCAATGATTCAATCTTTAAGAAATTCATTGCGTTGGGGGAGTTATGGACGTTAGTGAGAAAGAAGAAATCCGGAGGGTGTCGTTTTTTTTGCGATTGTTGATGCGATTGTTAGGGGTTTGGTATGTTTTATTAGGGTTAGCTTTACTAATTGGATGGAATCTTAATCCTGCCCCAGGGGTAGGACTGTTCAATTTTATATTTTTTTCTTTTGTTTTTTGTGGTATTGGACTTGCTGGGTTAAGAAATTGGGCGAGAATAGGAATTACTGTCTTTTCGATTTTGTTCGTCGTCCTTTTAATTGGTGGCCATCATATGACGTTTGTTGAAAATCTTGGATTTTTTGCGATGCTTTCATTGCCAGTTTTTTTTATAAATATAAGGAAATTATGGGAAAGTTGTGGCGATGTTAAAGAAGATAGAAGTTTTGTTTTGAAAATTAATTGGGTAAAAATTGTCATTATTTTTATTTTGTTTGCCATTTGCTCGATATTTTTATTTTTACATTCTTCTTATAATCCACAAAAGCATTTTGATCAAGGAGATACATATTTAAAAGCAAGGGAATATGATCAGGCTATAATTCAATACGATCAGGCAATTAAGCAAGAGCCTCAATTTCATGATGTTTATTCTCAGAGAGCATTAGCATATCTTGGTAAAGGGGATTACGATAGCGCAATAGCTGATTACACAAAGAAAATTGATTCATATTTGGGGGATGGAACCGACCCATATTTTAATCTTCAGAAAGCGCAAGTCATTCTTGACAGGGCGAGGGTGTATTTCCTTAAAAAAGAATACGATAAGGTTTGGGAGGATCTGCATAAGGTG
>CAZNNZ010000031.1:9381-16253 GCA_964574575.1 uncultured Planctomycetales bacterium | reverse complement strand
GTTTTTCTTTTTTCTGACGGATTTATTCGCATTTTAGGCAAAGCCGGAGCCAATGCCTTATCAAAAGTTTTTGCTTTGTTTTTAGCTGCAATTGCAGTCATGATGATGCGCCGGGGGATTTTAGAAATTATTCTTGCCAATATGTCGGTTAAATCATTATAAATTCTTTTCATATGTTGGAACATCCTTTCTTAGCCTCGCCGTGGTTTCAATATCTGATTATGCCGCTGTTGATTTTTATCGCGCATTTGTGATGTCTCTTTGTGCACAGTTCGGCTTATTCTTCTATATCGTAGTAAACGAATTCCTGCGGCAATTATTGGATTTATTGAAGCGCTCATTTGGCTTCTGGCCATTCGCCAGATTATGAGTAATTTGACCAATCCGTTTGTTTATATCGGTTTTGCCGCGGGGTTTGCAATGGGAAATTATGTCGGGATTATTTTGGAAGAAAAACTTGCGATGGGTTTGGAAGTCATACGGATAATTTCTAAAAGCGATGGGTTAGAATTGGTTAATTCTTTAACCGCACAAGGTTATGGGACGACCAGCGTAGATGCCAACGGCTCGACGGGAAAAGTGCAAATTATTTTTACAATTGTCCCGCGGCGCCATCACAAGAAAGTTCTTGGCATTATTAAAAGGTTTAATCCGCGGGCTTTTTATACTATTGAAGATGTTAAATCGGCCAGCGAAGGCGTATTCCCTCTGCGATCAAATATTTTTGATAGAAATCCTCAGTCGCAATAATCTTTAAACCTCATCAGTTTTTTCCTCGATTTTTGGTGCTTTGAGAAGATCATTGGTAATTTCGATTAATGTTTCCTTTTTAAATGGTTTTTGCAAATAATCTCTAACGCCCAGCGTTTCGGCGGCATGGCTGGCTTGAGTTTTGTCGGCAAGAACTTCTGGCAATTCTGGACGATCTTTTGTCGCCGGATTATTGGGAAGCCATTTCCATTGGTCTTTGGCTTTTGAATAAATCATCTCTCCTAAGCCGCTCATAAGGACAATAGGAATTTTTGATGTGGTTGGATCGGCTTTGAGCGAAGCAATCACTTTGTCTCCGGTAGCCTTGGGCATGACAAAATCCAAAAATATTAGGGCAGGTAAAGTCTTTTTGATGAGGCTAATTCCCTCAATGCCGTCGTGAGCCAGCAAAACCTCAAAGTTTCCCGTTCCCTCTAAAATAGTTTTGATTAATAATGCCAAATCTTTTTCATCATCAACAACAATGATTTTTCTTTTTTCCATTTGAATCCTCCGTTTTTTTATGTAAGGTTTTTGTCAGCGCAGGGAAGAGTGATTGTAAATTTAGTCCCAGACCCGACGGTGCTTTCAACATCGATTGTGCCATTATGGCGTTTGAGCAAAGTATAAACTGTGCTTAAGCCAAGTCCCGTGCCTTGGCCTTGTTCTTTAGTGGTAAAAAAAGGTTCAAAAATTCTTGGAAGGATTTCCGGCGGAATTCCGCAGCCTGTGTCAATGACTTCTATAACAGCTTTATTTTTTGAGGCTGGCTTAATCAATGCATCCAAAAGATAGGTTTTAATGGTGATGTTTCCACCCCTTTCTGTTGAGTCAATCGCATTAATCAGTAAATTAAAAAGTACTTGTTCTAAGAGGATACGGTCGGCTAATACGCTAATGGTTTTGTCGGTATATTCATGTTTTAGGTTAACGCCTTTAAACTTGGAACTATTCTGAATTAAAACAAAAGTTCCTTCAACAAGATTCAGCAGATTGATAGGTTCAACTTTTAAATCCGAAATGCGTGCAAAACGTAAAAGTTCGATAATCACATTGTTGGCCCGCTCGGCGGCGCGTTTGATCATTTGAATAAAAGACTTGCTTTGATCGTCGAGTTTTTCGGAAATAGCTTCAAATTCCTCGATGCTTAAACTAATGATTGCCAGCGGGTTTTTGATTTCGTGGGCTATTCCTGATGATAAAACGCCGATAGCGGCAAGCTTTTCGCTTTGAATCAGTTGGGCTTGTGTTTCTTGAAGCTGGTTGTTTTTGTCGTCTATTTCTTTTAAACTGCGCTCAAGTTTACGCGTTTTGGCTTCAAGTTCGATATTCGCTTGCTCGAGGTTTTGTTGTAACCGTTTGCGTTCGGTGATGTCACGCTTGATGGCAATAAAATGTTCAATTTCTCCGTTTTTATCACGGACAGGCGTGATCGTCATTTCTTCTGTGTAAAGTCGGTCATCTTTGCGTCGGTTAACAATTTCTCCGTGCCAGATATTGCCGCTAAGAATTGTGTTCCATAAATCAGAATAAAAATGCTCATTGTGTAAACCGGATTTAAGAATTTTGGGATTTTGTCCCAGAGCTTCTTCTCGAGAATAGCCGCTGATTTTTGTAAAAGCTTGATTAGCCCAAACAATTTTACCCATTCGGTCTGTGATGACAATGACATTGGCGGCAGCTTCCAGTGCCGTGCTTTGAAGATGCAGGCGAGCTTCGGCGGATTGTTTTTCGGTGATGTCTTCTCCGGAACTTAAAGTTCCGATGATTTTATTTTCGTCGTATAACAAAGCATTTTTCCATGAGATCATCCGTTTTTCGCCATTTTTGGTGATGATGGCATTTTCTTGGCTTAACGGCAGTTGTTCTTTGCCGGTTATGATGTGGTTAAAGAATGTTTGCATTTTGGCGGATTCTTCAGAGGCAATGAATTTGCTAAACCAGTTTTTTCCTAAAATGTCGTCTTGGACAAGTCCAAGAATTTCGCATCCTTTTTTGTTTATCATCACAACTTTTCCGGTTTGGTCTAGCGTCAAGAGTATAACACCGGCGATGTTAAGATAGTTTTGGGCTTTGTTCTTTTCTTGCCGCATCATTTCTTCGGCTTTTTTGCGGTCTGTAATGTCGCGCATAATGACGTGCACTATTTGCTGGCCAGCGGGATCCTTGGCACTGCGTGCATGCGCTTCTGTTATGAAAGTTGTGCCGCTTTTATGGAGCATCGTAAGTTCAAAGGGGGGTCTTTTAGCGCCACCGACAATTTGTAGAAATTCACGCGCGGCGATTACGATCCCGCTACCTGTCAAAATGTTGATTTTAAGGAAATGATGTCCTATTAGTTCGGTGGGACTGTATCCGGAGATTGCTTTAACAGCTTCATTGGCAGATATGATTGTGCCTATTTCATCGAGAATGACCACGGGATCTGCGGCATGGGCGATTAAATCAAAATATTCTTGTTGGGTTTTAAGGAGGGCTTGCTCATTTTGGCGACTTGCTCTTTGTGTCACGAGCAAAATAAGTGCCATGATTAAAAGAAAAATTAGGGAAATAAAATATTGATCTTTTTCGAGTTCAAAAACACTTTGCGACGAAATTAAAGAGAAAAAAAGAAGAGTGTAAGAGATAATCGCTAATAAGGCTAAAAGCGCTGCCGCCCAAACATGTTTTTGATTTTTATTTTTTGGAGCGGAGTTAAGAGTTGCCATAAACGACTTTAGAAAGAGAATAAATGATTCTATTTTTTGTTAGCTTTTTATAACAGCCGCAAACTTAAAAGTCAACGTTAATAAAGAATAACACTCTTCATAATTTGAAATAAATAAAAATTACATTTTTGAGTTATTGTGCTATTTTAAGAGTGCAGGCTGGAGGAATTATGGCAGAAAACAAGGCAGATCCTATCGCAACACCGCAGGCATATCCGAAAGATCCATTGGGCATTGACCAGTCACTTTTGGCGGCCGCCGTCTATTTTTCGCAAGATGCGATTCTCATTACTAAGGCCCAGATTTCTGATTTAGGCACAGAAATTGTGTATGTTAATCCTGCTTTCACTCGCATAACTGGTTATTCTGCAGAAGAAGTTGTTGGTAAAACGCCTAAGATATTGCAAGGTCCCAAAACTGATAAATCTCTTTTGGTTGATTTAAGACGTAAACTTGAGAAAAAAGAGGTTTTCCATGGTGCGACTGTTAATTACCGTAAAGATGGGCGCGAATTTATTAATGAATGGCATATTGAGCCGATTAAGGATGCTCAAGGGACAGTAACGCATTTTCTATCGGTTCAGCGCGATATTACCGAGCGCAAAAGGTTGGAAGATGAGTTGGTTGAGCAAAAAAATATTTTAGAACAAAAGAATGCGGCTTTGCGTGAGGTTCTTGAGCTAGTTGAGATTGAAAAGAAAAAGATCAAGGAAAACGTCAATAATAACGTAGAAGTCGTTGTTTTGCCGGCTTTAAGCCGTTTAGGCCGTACGCGCAGTGGCAATGACAAGAAATATCTGGGTATTATTCAGGAACATTTAAAGGATTTGACTTCTGCCTTTGGGTCGGAGGTTACGCGGCCCAGCCATCGACTTTCTCCGCGGGAAGCGCAGATTGCCAATTTGGTAAAATCTGGATTAAGCAGCAAAGATATTGGGTTAAATTTGGGCATTTCAATTAAAACAGTTGAAACAATTCGCAACAAAATTCGTCGTAAATTAGGGCTTGTTAACCGTAACGTTAATTTAACTTCTTATTTTAGAAGTAGTTAGTGTTTTAAACAAAAAAGATCATGCGCGCCGCAGTTCTCGATATTGGTTCAAATTCCATTAAACTTGTCATCGGTGAAAAGGCCGGTGACGATATTAAAATCCTCGAATCTCTCAAAAATGTGGTTCCTATTGGGCGCAATACGTTTTTTCGCGGGCGTATTGCTCAGGAAACGATTAACCAAACGATTTCTCTTTTGGAAAAATATCAAGAATGTCTCAAAGAGTATGATGTTAGGGAAGTGATGGTCATTGCCACGACAGCGGTTCGCGAGGCCGCCAATCGCGATATATTTGTCGATACAGTTATGCGCAAAACCGGCCTTAAGGTTGAGGTTTTAAACGTAGGGGACGTGGTTTATTACATTGATGCGTATTTGTCCTATCGGCTTAAGAAGAAATATCCGATTCATGAAAAGAACTTGCTTATTGTCGAATTAGGTGCGGGCAGTGTTGACATGTCGGTGTTAAAAAAAGGTTTTACTCAGATGAGTGTGGGTATTCCTGTTGGGACTTTACGTCTTAAGAACTTTATGAATAGTTTGGATGGGACTCTGCAAGAAATTTATGAAGCGGTTGAAGAATATATCACCAATGAGTTTCTTTACGTTAAAAATAGCATTCCGCATTTGAAATTAGACGATATTATTGTTGTTGATGAAAATTATTCAGCTTATCTGAATAATTTTATTGCTGGCCGTGGCGCCCAGTCTGAATTTTTTCAATTTCGTATTAAAGAATCAGAAGAATTACTCGCTAAACTTACCGAAAATTATCCAGAAACTGTTGCTGCAACTTACAAAGTGCCCGCGAATGTCGTCGAAACAATGACCGGTTATGCAATTATTCTTAACAAAATATTTCGTCTGACAAAAAATAAATACATTTATATTTTCGAGACTTCTTTGGCTGAAGCGGTTTTGGCCAATATGATTTTTAAACTTGAGCTTTTTGTGGAAAACAACAAGACCAATCAATTGATTGCGGTTGCGCAAAATCTCTGCGGGAAATACAAACTTGATTTAAATCATTGCCGTCATGTTGCAGAACTTTCAGAGTCTTTATTTGTACAGCTCAAAGAGACCTTGGGACTTAAGAAGCAAGACTTGATTTATTTGACGCTGGCCGCATATTTGCATGACATTGGGATGTTTGTCAATAACCGAACGCATCATAAACACAGTGAATATGTGATTAGTTCGCTGAATTTGTTTCGTTTGACTGACGAAGAAATGAACATAATCGCTTGTATTGCACGATATCATCGCAAAGGGACCCCATCTAATGCCCATTTGCTTTATAACACTTTATCGTCGGAGTGTCAGATTTTAGTCCAAAAGCTTTCCGCACTATTGCGTATCGCCAATGCATTGGATCGTTCGCATAAACAAAAGATAAAGAAAATTGAAGTATCTTTAAACTCTAAAGGGGATGTCAATATTATTGCACATGCTGCGGGGAATCTTTTGCTGGAGAGGGCATTTTTTAAAGATAAAAAAGAGCTTTTTGAAGAAATCACAGGAAACCGCGTGACGTGGACTATAAAGGGCCGTGAAATTAAGGAAAAATCTGATGATGCCGCTTGATCTTAAGGAAAAATTTATTGCCCGCGATTTAAGCTGGCTTAAATTTAATGAACGTGTTCTAGAAGAGGCCGCGGATTTGTCCAACCCGCTTTTAGAACGCGTTAAATTCTTGGCAATTTTTACGAGTAATCTCGACGAGTTTTATATGGTACGTTTAGCTGGCTTAAAACGGCTTATCGATTCCGGGTATAACCACAAAGATAAATTTGGATATCTGCCAGAAGAGATTTTTGCTGAAGTCAAAAAGCAAACAGATCTTTTGACTAAAAAGTTTTATGAGATTTATCAGAACAAAATTAAAAAAGAACTCGAAAAAAATAAAGTTTATTTTAAGGCGTTTACGGAACTAGCTGCTGAACAAGAGCGTGAAGTTCGCAAATATTTTGAAACGACTTTGTTCCCCATCATAACTCCAATGGCGGTAGATCAGGGGCATCCGTTTCCGGTGTTGCCGTCTAAAACAATTGCTTTTGCTGTTAATGTTATCCGAGACGAGAAACCTTATTTGGCGATTATTCCTATCCCTAAAAATGTTCCGCGATTTATGCGCTTGTCTTCCGAGCGAGGAGAAACAAACTTTATTTTAATTGAAGAGATTTTGCGTTTTAATTTAAAAAATTTCTTTCGCGGTTATCAGTTGCAGGAGCACACTTTATTTCGTGTTATGCGTGACAGTGAGCTTTATGTGGCCGAGGAATTTGCGGATGACCTTTTAATTGCCATTGAAGAAGAAGTCAAAAAACGCATGCGCGCTAAGGTCGTGCACCTGGAGATTGAAA
>CAZNNZ010000031.1:0-9371 GCA_964574575.1 uncultured Planctomycetales bacterium | reverse complement strand
AAAATCCTGTGCTGCTGAATTTTTGGATATTCTTTGCCAGGGTTTGGATTTTCCTAAAGATGAGGTTGTCAGTATCGGCAGCACACTTGACTTGACTTGCCTTTTTGAATTGATTCGTTTTATTGATAATTCAGCTTTTTGTTGTCGTGAATATTTGCCAGCCAAAATTGAATATGAAAATATTTTTGAAAGGATTGCGCAAGGGGATTTTATGGTTCATTTGCCCTACCAGTCTTTTTCTCCGACGGTTGATTTGATTAAAACTGCCGCGCAAGATGTGAATGTGTTGGCCATTAAAATGACTTTGTACCGCACCAATGAAGATTCGGCGATTATCAAGGCTTTGATTCAAGCGGCGCAGAATAAAAAACAGGTCACAGTTTTGGTGGAAATCAAGGCGCGTTTTGATGAGGAAAAAAATATCAAATGGGCCAAAGAGTTGGAAGACTCAGGGTGTCATGTTATTTACGGGATTGCCAATATTAAGATTCATTCGAAGATGACTTTGATTGTCCGTAAAGAAGAAGACCGTATTCGCCGTTATGTGCATTTGTCGACGGGGAATTATAATGAAAAGACAGCGCGTGTTTATACCGATATCGGATATTTTACGGCCAATGATGATTTTGCGCGGGATATTTCGGATGTGTTTAACGTCATTACCGGTTATTCGCTTCCAAGTCCTTGGAAACGTATTGTTTCTTCGCCGTATGATATGCGAAAATATTTCTTTGATTTGATCGATGGTGAGATTGAAAATCAAAAACGTTTTAAAAATGGAGTGATTCGTGCAAAGTTAAATTCGTTGGAAGACACTGTTATGATTGAAAAGCTCTACGAAGCTTCGCAGGCTGGCGTTCGAATCAGACTTATTATTCGCGGCATTTGTTGTTTGGTCCCGGGCGTTGTTGGTTTAAGTGAAAATATTGAAGTTAAAAGTATTGTCGGGCGTTTTTTAGAACATACGCGTATTATGGTTTTTAATAATAACGGCAGTCCGCGCGTGTTTATGTCGTCGGCAGATTGGATGAGCCGCAACTTTGACAGCCGCATTGAGCTTTTGTTTGAAATTTACAAAGAAGAAATGCGGGATCATTTGCAATATATTATGGATATGTGTTGGAAAGATAATTTGAAATCGCGCTTTTTGACTAATGAGCGTAAATATATCCGCCCGAAGGACAATGAAGAAAAATTCAATGTTCAAGAGCGTCTGATTAGCTATTACGGAAGTTCTGCCGGACAGAGTTAAATTCCCTCTGAGGTAATTCTAAATATCAAATTTGTTTTGATCCTTTGACCAGCGCGACTGCGCCTAGGATGACGGCATCGTCGCCGAGCACAGAAGCCGCGATTTTGCATTGGTCGATTTTGGCAAAGAAAGGATCGGCGTGAAAAGTTTTGTTGATAATCGGCAACAGAAATCCACCGCAGGCTTCGATAACTCCTCCACCTAAAATAATAAGTTCTGGATTAAAGATGTGGCGCATATTAATGCATGCTAAACCGAGGTTGTGGCCGACTTTTTTCATGATCTCGACAGTTAGAGGATCTTTAGCTTTGAGCGCTGCTTTCAGAAATTTGCTTTTGATCGATGTCAATTTGCCGTTGGTTAATTTTGTGATTAATGTTTTTCGACCTTTTTTGATATTTAAACGAATATCGCGTTCAATCGCCCAGCGCCCCGCAAAAGCCTCTAAACAGCCATGATTGCCGCAACTGCATGCTGGCCCGTCAGGCAAAAGAATCATGTGGCCTAATTCTGCCGCCGCACCTTGAGGACCTATTAAAAGTTTTTCGTCAACGATAATTGCACCGCCGACCCCAGTGCCCGGGAAAATTCCGATAATATTCTTTATTTTTTTTCCAGCTCCCAACCATTGTTCACCTAGAAGTCCGAGATTAACATCATTGCCCGCGACAACTTTCACATGAAATTTTTTGTTTATTTTTGCGCATAAAGGAAAACCGGCTAAATTAATATTAGGCGTTGCGAGGATATGAGAATGGCTATCAACGATGCCAGGGATTCCGATGCCGATTCCTCCGAGACTTGTGCGTGAGAATTCGCCTTCATGAAGAATCTGTTCCATAAGTTGAGTAATAAGAGAAAGAATTGCTGGCGGTTTAGCTTTGGGTGGTGTCGCGGCTTTAGCGCGGGTTAAGATTTTTCCAGCGGAAGAAATCACCGCAGCTGCTATTTTTGTTCCGCCGACGTCTATGCCGATAAAAAGTTTTTGTTTCATAAACAGATTATATACCCAAACGCAATGAATTTGCGAAATTGGAATTATTTAAATCATTGCGTTTGTGTATTATACTGCTTTCCTTAAATTGTTAATTCGTACATTCAAGAAGAAGCAGTATACATTAGATTTTAATTTATGTTGCTTAAAAATATTGCTTTTCAATAGGATGGCAAGGTGATATAAACAAAGTAATATTAATTTTAAATTTATAGGAGGGGAAATCTTATGAAAATATCAAATGTCTTTTTTCCTTTGTTTTTAATCGGCGTTTTTGCTTCGACTGTTTTTGCCGCTGTTGAAAATACTAACAAACTTTCTGATGCAGCTGGTTCGTCTGTGGATTTAAGCAAATACATTTATTCCTACGGTGCTGTTCTTAAAGTTAGTGCAACTGAAATTGTTTTGCAGGAATATGATTATGATTCGGATGTTGAGAAGGAAGTCTCTTATCAGATTGATTCTGCCATTAAGTTAGAAGGCTTTAAAGCTATTAGTGATTTGGCTGCGGAAGATGTTGTGGAAGTTTATTATTTGGAACAAGAGGGTAAAAAGATTGCTAAAATTATCCGCCGCGAGATCGTTGAAGACGAAAATTCTACACCTGAGAATACGTAATTTAGAAGAAATTTATGCAAGGATGGATTCTCAACCGATTCTCGCAACAATCTTTGCGCTGTGATTCTCATAGCGCCCATCGTTTTCTTGCCCAAGCAAAACAAAAAAATATTCTTTTGCGTGTCATTGCCCCCCACGAAATTGATATTATCGTCGATAATAATGGGGGAAATCGTTTTTTGCTTTCTGGCAACCCAGTTCTTGCTCCAGATTTTCTTCTTAACCGCATGGGATCTGCGACGACGTATTATGCTCTGGCTTTGATGCGGCAACTTGAAAATGCTAAAGTTTATTTGCCTAATTCTGCGGCAAGCGTTGCTTTGGTGCGTGACAAAATGCATACGATGCAAGTTTTGGCTGCGCATGGGTTGCCGGTTGCTAAATCGATTCTAGCGAAGTGCCCTCTTAATGTTGATTTAGTAGAACGTGAAATTGGGTTTCCGCTGGTTGTAAAAACGTTGTCAGGTTCGCAAGGGCGCGGTGTTTTTTTGTGTGAAAACCGCAGGACATTTGAAGATTTGATTGCCCTTATTACAACTAGTCAGGGGAATCCGAATTTTGTTGTGCAGGAATTTGTTGCTAAAAGCATGGGACGCGATTTGCGTGTTTTTGTGGTTGGTAAGCGTGTAGTCGGGTGTATGTTGCGTAAAGCTTTGGAAGGATCGTTTAAAGCAAATTACTCTCGTGGTGGTAGTGTAGAAGCGTATCCTTTGACGCCTCTTATTGAAAGTCTTGCCCTTAAGGCGGCGCAGGTTCTTGGACTTAAAATTGCTGGCGTGGATCTTTTGTTTTCGCAGGAGGGATTTAAAATTTGTGAAGCTAATTCATCTCCGGGTTTTCGCGGGATGGAAGAATGCTCTACTGTTAATATCCCCGACGAGATCTTTAATCATATTGAGGAACATTTGCAAACATCTAAGTTTGCAGGCGCTTTAGAGAATTGATAAATGCAGGTTTTAAAGAAAGAGAGCCATGTTATGAAAAAATTTGCTTTGATGTTTTTGTTATTGTTCATTTCGACTCAAGCGCAAGCTGCGATTGTGACAAAAACGATTGAATATAAAGAAAATGAAGTGGTCCTCGAGGGTTATGTTGCTTATGATGATGCGATTGTCGGTAAACGCCCCGCAATTCTTGTTGTTCATGACTGGATGGGGTTGGGGCCTTTTTCAAAAAATAAAGCAGAACAGTTGGCTAAGCTTGGCTACATTGCGTTAGCTGTGGATGTTTATGGCAAAAATATTCGTCCTAAAAATACAGATGAGGCAAGTGTCTTGGTTGGGATTTATAAAGGAGATCGGCCTTTACTGCGCAAACGCATTCTGGCCGGCTATGAAGCTTTAAAACAAGAGAAAATTACTGATGCTAACAAAATTGCGGTTATTGGCTTTTGTTTTGGCGGCACGACGGCCTTGGAATTAGCACGTAGCGGCGCGCCGATTAAAGGCGTCGTTAGTTTTCATGGAGGATTAAACACTCCAACACCTATGGATGCAAAAAGTATTAAGGCCAAAATTTTGGCTTTGCATGGCGCGGATGACCCGTATGTTCCTGCCGACGAAGTTTTAGCTTTTGAAAAAGAAATGAATCAGGCCGCTGTTGACTGGCAGTTGGTTAAGTACAGCGATGCGGTGCATGCGTTTACGAATCCTGCGGCTGGAAACGACAACAGTAAAGGGGTCGCTTACAACGAACGTGCGGATAAGCGTTCATGGGTGGCGATGAAAGATTTTTTTGAGGAAATTTTTAGGTAGAAATTTATGGCGCAAGAGAGGATCTTAATTGTTGAAGACGACCAGAATATTGCTAAATTGGTTAAGTACAATTTTGAAAAAGCTGGTTTTTGCGTGGCGGTGGTCATTACCGGGGAAGAAGCTCTCGAGTTTTTGTCACGGCAAATGGCTGATTTAATTATTCTCGATATCATGCTTCCTAAAATGGATGGCTTTGAAACGTGCCGGCGTTTAAAGGACGACAATCGTTTGTCGTCGATTCCTATTATGATGTTAACTGCGCGTGGGGAGGAAGTTGATCGTGTCGTTGGTTTTGAATTGGGCGCTGATGATTATGTTGTCAAACCGTTTAGTCCGCGCGAACTTATTTTGCGCGCTAAAACGATTTTACGCCGCGGGCAAGTTAAAGAGAATGTTAAAGAAAATTTGCGAAGCGGGGACTTGGAAATTGATATTCCCCGTCATCGCGTCAGCGTTAAAGGGAAGGAAGTTGTTTTAACACCGATGGAATTTAAACTTTTGGTGATCCTTCTTGAACGTCGTGGGCGCGTGCAGTCGCGCGAAGAGCTTTTGAGCTCTGTTTGGAATATTGAAGTTGATATTACAACTCGAACCGTTGATACGCACGTTAAGCGTTTGAGGCAAAAGTTGGGCAAAGTCGGCGAGTGCTTAGAAACGATTCGTGGATTGGGCTATCGTTTTAATGAGGACAGAGATTAAAAATGCGTTTAAATAGTCACCATAAAGTTACTTTCACTTTTAGCATTATTGTCGCTGTAATATTAACGGCGATTTATTTTTATTTGGATAGTACTTTAAAAACATATACGTACAAACGTATTAAAACAGTTTTAGAACAAGAAATTTCTTTAGCGAAGGTTTATCTTGATAAGTTTCCTGCTAACGCTGATTTTGATTTGATCGCGGATGATTTAGGAAAAAGGCTTTCAAGTCGCGTGACGATCATTGCTGCGGACGGCACAGTTTTGGGTGATTCGGTATTTGAAAAAGATAAACTTTCTGAGTTGGAGAATCATCTTTCTCGTCCAGAAGTTAAAGAAGCTTTAAAAAAAGGGTTGGGAGAAAGTCGTCGTTTTAGTTATTCCAAAAAAGAAGATATGCTCTATGTTGCCGCATTGTTTGCTGATACTCGTACGCCCAGAATAGTGCGATTGTCAATGTCTTTGGCTGAAATTGCTGCGATATCTGTTCATTTGCAAAAGTTCTTGGGATTTGCGGTATTGTTGTCTTTTCTTTTTGCGCTTTTGGCCAGTCATTTTGCTTCGCTTATTATTACCCAGCCTATTGCGCGTATTTCTTCTGTTGCTCAAGCGATCGCCACAGGGGATTTTTCGCAAAAAGTTTCTTTAGATCAGAATGATGAAATTGCGGATTTGGCCAAAGCGGTTAATTTTATGTCTGAACAGATTCAAACGCGTATGCAAGAGGTAATAAAAGCCAAAGGTCGTTTGGAAGCAGTGTTTTTAAGCATGGTTGAAGGTGTGATGGTCGTTGACAGCCACGGGAATATACTTTTGATCAATGAAACCTTAAAAAGAATTTTACATGTTGAGCGTTCTGCACAAGGGCGAAAGCCGCTGGAAGTTATCCGCAATATTGAAATTCAAGAGATCGTTGATCATGTTTTACAATTAGCAGAAGGCGTTAATGGCCGAGAGTTGGCGTTTCTATTGCCGCAAGAAAAGATTTTGCGTCTGTCCGCCGCACCGGTTTTGCTTGATGCAAAAGTTGACGGTGCTGTGTTGATTTTTCATGATATTACGGATTTAAGGCGTTTGGAAATGGTGCGCAAAGATTTTGTGGCCAATGTTTCGCATGAGTTTCGTACACCGGTTGCTAGTATTAAAGGGTATGCGGAAACGCTCTTAGATGGGGCAATTGATGATAAAGATCATGCGAAAGATTTTTTGAAAATAATATATTCTGAGTCTGAACGGCTAGCCAAGTTAGTTGACGATTTACTTGTGCTTGCGCGGCATGAGTCGGGCAAGCCAGCGTTTAGTTTACGGCCTTGTGATGTGGCAAAAACCTTGGATTTTGTTCTTGGAACTCTAAGTATTCAAGCTAAACAGAATCAAGTTAGTGTGGTTTCTAAAATTGCCCCAGCGCTTTCCCCGGTCAAAGTTGACGAGTCATCTTTGGCGCAGGTTTTTTCAAATCTTCTTGAAAATGCCATTAAGTATAATAAACCGGGTGGAAAAGTGAGCATTTTTGCTAATGAAAAATCTGACTTCATTGAAATTACTGTGATGGATACTGGCTTAGGGATTGCGGCTGATGATTTGTCTCGCATTTTTGAGCGTTTTTATCGTGTCGATAAAGCGCATTCGCAAGAAATCGGCGGCACGGGTTTAGGCCTTTCTATTGTTAAGCATATCATTCAAGCCCACGGCGGGGAAATTACTGCAACAAGCCGTCTGGGCGAAGGTTCCTCTTTTCGTTTTACCCTTCCTAAGGCGAAAATGTTGTAAGTTCACAAACTGTTCACATTCTCGCCATATCATCTTCAAACTCCTGTTCTAAATTGGTTGCATGAAGAATTTATCCCAAATTTTGCATTACAACCTATTGCGCGACGATGCGTCGCGCACAAAAAGTGAAATGCAAAATTTGCCTTCGGTTGTCCCGCAGGGACAAGGATTAACCTAAGCACGTCTCGAATTTGTCGAGACATGCGGCCCTTTGGGCGGATTTTGTTTGGCCTCGCAGGAGCGAGGCTAATGCAAAATCCGGGTTTAAAGAAAAACTTCGTGACAATTTACAAAGGAGATCCGATGAAAAAGATTTGCAGTTTGGTCTTGGCGGTGGTGGCGTTGGCTTGGTTTAGCTCTTTGAGCTTTGCGGCCACGTCGGTGGATGCTTTGTTGGACAAATTAGTTGAAAAGGGGACGTTTACTAAAGAAGAAGCGCGCAAACTCAAAGGCGAAATTGCCGCTGATGAAAAACTTGTTCAGGAAGATTCTTTTGAAAGAAATCTTCCTGATTGGGTCAGGACGATTAAGATCAAAGGCGATAATCGTCTTCGCTATCAGTATGAGAAACAGGATTTGAGCAATGCTTCCCGTAGCCGCGGGAGAACGCGTTTTCGTTTAGGGTTAGAAGTTAGTCCGACCAAAAATCTGGTTGTAGCCGGTGGTTTTGCGACGGGAGGATCAGACCCCAGATCAACGAATGTCACTTGGGAAAATACTTTTGAACATCCTGATATTCGGCTGGATTACGCTTCAACGACTTACCAAGCCGCGCCGTGGGCCAAGCTTGTTGGCGGTAAGTTTATTTTTACAGACTATCTTTGGCAGACGACTGACATGCTTTGGGACACAGATATTAATCCGTATGGTTTTTCGACACATTTAGAACATGAGATTATGCCTGCGACCAATGGATTTGTTAATGTTGGTAGCTGGTTGATCGATGAAAATAATGCCAGCAAACATGCGGATCCGAATTTAGTTTATTTGCAAGGCGGAGCCGCTTATAAAAAAGATAAGATTGATGCCAAAGCTGCTGGCACGTATTACATTTTTAATGGAGTAAAGGGCTATTCTCTAGATAATAGTTCTAATACCAACACTCGCGTGGGCAGTGTTCTTAAGTATGATTATGATTCTGTGGCTTTTTCGAGTGAGTTTGGGTTAAGCAAGATTTTTGGTGGTTTGCCATTTAGTATTGATGAGCGCATTGCGGTTTTTGGGGATTATATTGTCAATCCTGACCCGAGTAAACAAAACATAGGTTGGTCTTCGGGTTTTGTTTTTGGAAATGCCAAGGTCGGCGGCATGGGTCAATGGCAAATGAAGTATCAATATGCCGCTATTGGAAAAGACGCTTTCCCAGATACTTTCCCGGATTCAGATCGTTTGGGCGGACGCACGGATGTCAAGTCTCACGAAGTGATAATGACAATCGGGTTGCTTAAAAACGTAAGTTTTAACGTTGATTATTATCTTTCAAATCGTATCAAGGGTACTGATAATCCAGAGAGTTTGGTGCAAGGCGATTTGAATGTTAAGTTTTAAGATTCTTTAGGATTGAAAGTTAAAAGGATATCTATATAATTAAAAAACATTTAAGGAGAAAATGATGAATAAAATAAAAATGTTCCTTATCGCAATGTTGATGGGCTTGAGTATCCCGCAATTTAGTTTTGCGGCTGGTGAAGTGATTAAGGTCGATGGTTCCAGCACGGTTTTCCCGATTACCGAAGCGGTTGCCGAAGATTTTGGTAAAGCTTCCGGCGGGACAAAGGTCATGGTGGGGATTTCTGGGACGGGTGGCGGGTTTAAACGTTTTTGCCGCGGGGAAACGGATGTCAGCGATGCTTCTCGCCCGATTAAGGAAAAAGAAATTTCTGCTTGCCGTGAGAGCAGTATTGATTATGTTGAGCTTCCCGTAGCATTTGATGGTTTGGCTGTTTTGGTTAATACGAGTAATACTTGGGTTGATCATTTGACGGTTAAGGAGCTTAAGAAAATTTGGGAACCTTCCGCACAAGGGGTGATTACCAAATGGAGCCAGGTGCGTGACGGATTTCCTGATGTTGAGATTCGACTCTTTGGGCCGGGCACCGATTCAGGGACGTTTGATTATTTTAGTGAAGCGATCAATGGAAAAGCCGGCAGCAGTCGCGGCGATTATACAGCTAGTGAAGATGATAATGTGCTCGTTGAAGGGATTGCGTCAGATAAGGGAAGTTTAGGTTATTTTGGAGTAGCTTATTATGAGCAAAATAAGGATAAATTAAAAATTGTCC
>CAZNNZ010000030.1:0-16705 GCA_964574575.1 uncultured Planctomycetales bacterium | reverse complement strand
CGTCCTCCCATGTTAAATTCTCTAATTCGCTTTTTCGCATGCCAGTATGAAGGAAGGTATAGATGATCGGATAAAAAAATGGATCAGCCATACAAAGTATTCTTTTACATTCCTCCTTGTTTAAAAAGCGAGGTTTTTTATTTACATCTTCTTTGAGTGGTATTACTCCTTGCGTGGGGTTAAATCTCACATATCCCCACTTGAGAGCCAGATTAAACATTGCACGAAGACAGATAAGTTCAATGTTTACTGTCTTATTAGCTCTTCCTAGACTTTTGCGGAAGGATTGAAAATCTTCAAAGAATTTCGAATTTAATTGGGAAGTTTTTTTAATATAAGGAGATTTTACGAGGAAAGATTTAAAATTATCGAGGACTGCTTTGTAGCGTTTTTGCGTGGAAGGAGAATGGTGGGTATTGCCGTAGATCGTGAATTCTTCAAAGAGTTTATTTAGTTCGCTGTCTCTTTCAACAAATCCGATTTCCTGTCGTTCAATCTTTACTTCAATATCTTTTAAAGCTAACTCTGCAATCCTTTTAGACTTTCCAGTGAACTTGCGAACTCGTTGTCCGTTGACTCGATAGTCAACAAAATAACGTCCAGCTTTATTTCTTAGTGTCGCCATAACGCCCTCCATGTTTGATGATGTTAATTTGGGCACCTTTTGGGCACCATCATCTTAATGGGGGCATAAGACTTTGTAACTACACGATAAATCAATCAGTTACAAAACGCAATAAAAAAAACGGAGAGGTCGGGATTCCCCGGATCTCCATCATAAGCTCCAACCAAAAACTCCCAGCGCTCATTAAACAAAAACTTCGAACGAACACCAAAAGCAGCTAAAGGAAAAACTGAAGGGCGAGCGGCGGCTAGCTCGGGTCCTATGCCAAAGGAGCTATTAATATATAACCCGCCATATTCAGAAACATAAAACTCAGAATTTATGTCCTCTATCCCGACCAGCAAGGAAAATTTCTCATCAATCAACGTTTGCTCATACCACAACTCAAAAACCCGAGATGTCCGCGGTGCGGCTATGTTGCTGACCCCCTGTAAATCGCCAACGATATCGCTGCTTAATTTTTCTCCTCCACTGTTGTCAATCAAATGAACAAAAAACTTTCCTCCCTGCCACAATGACAATTTTTGGGTATCAACCTCTAAATTAATATCCATCATCGACACGGTCGTTTGATCCCGTTTAATTCCACCGTGAGTATTGGCAAAATAATCAAGTTTATAGCTGGCTTGAAAATTTAGCCCATTATTTTCAAGTTTATTTTTCCATGAAAAGAAGGATTCTTCTCCAGCTTCAGCTATAAAACAATTTAACATCACAATAAAAATTGCCTTCAAAATACCAAATCTTGCGCGCATCCCTTCTCCTTATTATGTCCAACATTTTTCAAATAAGTTATTCGGAGACGTATATGACTAAATCAAAATACCAAACATTTATTTTCTGTCAAGAAATAATCTGCAAAATACTCCATTCCAGAATGAAATCTGACGAAAATGAAATGGACTCCACGGATAAAAGTCCCTGAAGTCCATTCTCAAATTGCCTTCTTATGCGCCTTGCAATAACTTATTTATCTGATCGAATCAACTGCTCCTCTGACGTTAACTGCGAAATTCCGCAAACAGGTCCGTCGATAAATATCGCTCACCGGTACTAGGAATAATCACAACAATAAGTTTACCCTTATTCTCGGGGCGTTTTGAAACTTCTAGCGCAGCACAAACCGCCGCACCAGAAGAAATCCCGCACAAAATTCCTTCTTCACGAATCAAACGCTTGGCATGCGCAAAAGCCTGATCATTATCAACCTGAATAATTTCATCAATGAGCTTGGTGTCCAAAATGCTGGGAATAAAACCAGCCCCAATCCCTTGAATCTTATGAGGACCCGGTCCTCCGCCAGACAAAACCGGGGAGCCTTTGGGTTCAATCGCAATAGCTTTAAAAGATGGCTTGCGTTCTTTAATGACGCTAGAAACTCCCGTCAAAGTCCCACCAGTCCCAACCCCGGAAATCAGAATATCAACTTTCCCGTCGGTGTCGCGCCAGATTTCTTCAGCGGTCGTTTTGCGATGAATTTCTGGATTAGCTGGATTATCAAACTGCTGAGGCATAAAATAATTCGCATCCGAAGCCAAAAGTTCTTTGGCTTTGGCAATAGCTCCGCGCATCCCTTCCGGCCCGGGTGTTAAAACCAAAGTCGCACCCAAAGCACGTAACAGAGCACGACGCTCTAAACTCATTGTTTCGGGCATGGTTAAAATAAGTTTATACCCTTTGACAGCCGCAACAAACGCCAGAGCAATCCCTGTATTTCCCGACGTCGGCTCAACAATAACCGTCTTTCCTTTGATAAGTTTGCCTGCTTTTTCGGCCGCTTCAATCATTGCTAAACCAATCCGATCCTTAACAGAACTCAAAGGATTAAGAAATTCGAGCTTTAACACAATTTCCGCATAACCACCTTCATTAAGTTTATTCAAACGAACTAAAGGTGTATTGCCGATTAATTCTGTAATGTCATTTGCGATTTTCATCATTTTCTCCTTTTTATAGATGATATTAATTAAATTTCGTATTCACTGTATGTAATGTTTTTGGGCGTCAAAAAAATTTCCTCGCTTTTTAAAAGTTTTAAATTCTTGTATTGTCCTTGCGTAATTTCAGCCTGAACAGATTGTCCGTCGGCAGTTACCGCATCAATCTTAACAACAGACCCCGCCGGATTGATAACCGTGATAACAGCCTTTAATGAATTAGCCGAAATCGACTGTCGCGTAACATCTAGCTCGTGCGGACGTACATACATCTTAGTGGTCTTAACGGTGTCTATCAAACCTCCGAGTGCCGCATTTGGTTCTTGTGTGCGCGCATGAAAAAGATTAACGTTACCTAGAAAGTTTAAAACAAAAACATTGGCCGGATTGTGATACACATCTTCCGGCGTACCAACTTGCTCAATTTTTCCTTTATTCATGACCACAACGCGGTCGGCTACCTCAAGGGCTTCTTCCTGATCATGCGTGACAAAAAGTGTTGTAATATGCAAATCGTCATGAAAACGCCTCAACCACTGGCGCAGTTCTTTGCGGACTTTCGCGTCCAGTGAACCAAAAGGCTCGTCGAGCAAAAGGACTTTTGGTTCAATGGCTAAAGCACGCGCTAAAGCAATGCGCTGACGCTGTCCGCCGGATAATTGCGTTGGATAACGACCTGCCACCCAATCTAATTGCACCAACCTTAAAAGCTCATGAACCTTGGCTTTAATCTGTTCTTCTGTCGGACGAATCGCCTTGGGCTTAACACGCAAGCCAAAAGCAATATTTTCAAAAACACTCATATGACGAAAAAGAGCATAGTGCTGAAAAACAAATCCGACGCTGCGATCTTTGGTTTTTTCTTCTCTGACATCTTTGCCATGAAAAAAAATCTCGCCATGATCCGGATTCTCCAAACCCGCAATGATCCGAAGCAAAGTCGTTTTGCCAGAACCGGATGGGCCCAATAAAGCAATAAGCTCGCCGGTCTGTATTTTTAAATCGATATTTTCCAACGCATGAAAAGAACCAAATGCTTTTGTAACCGCTTTAACTTCAATACTCATGCTAAATTCTCCAACCTTAAAGCAGCCTTTAATTGCGCCCGATATTTAAACTCCACCAGCGTTTTAACAAAAAGTGTCACCAAAGCTAACATCGCCAAAAGAGAAGCCGCGGCAAAGGCGCCGGTAAAATTGTATTCATTATACAAAATTTCAATATGCAAAGGCAAGGTATTAGTCTGTCCGCGAATATGCCCTGACACGACGGAAACAGCGCCAAATTCTCCCATCGCACGCGCATTGCAAAGAATAATGCCATACAAAAGACCCCACTTAATATTAGGTAGTGTCACTCGGCAAAACGTCTGAAAACCGCTGGCTCCCAAAGTAATCGCCGCCTCTTCCTCTTCGTTACCTTGCGCTTTCATAACAGGAATCAGTTCGCGCGCCACCATCGGAAAGGTCACAAAAATCGTAGCCAAAATAATCGCCGGCGGCGCAAACATAATTCTAATGCCATGATCGATAAACCACGGCCCAAAAACACCTTGACTGCCAAACATCAGAACATAAATCAACCCTGAAATAACAGGTGAAACTGAAAGCGGCAAATCAATAAGTGTCGTTAAAAAACCTTTTCCCCAAAAATCAAACTTTGCAATCGCCCACGACGCCGCAATACCAAAAACCACGTTAAGCGGAACGGCTATAAGCGCCGTCATAACAGTTAAACGTATAGCAGACAAAGCATCTGGATTATTAATAGACTTTAAATAAATTCCTATTCCTTTGCCAAACCCCGTCACAAAAACCATCAAGAGCGGCAAAAAAATAAATATTCCCAAAAACCCCAAGACTATTGCAATTAAAATCCATCGCACCCAAAAAGGTTCGCTGCGGCCGGCCATATTAATTTAGTCCAATTCTTCTTGATGACAAGGCCTGTAAAGAATTAATAACTGCAAGCAAAGTAAAAGAAACTAAAAGCATCCCGACGGCAATAGCTGTCGCTCCCGCATAATCGTATTGCTCTAATTTTGTCATAATCAAGAGTGGAGCGATTTCTGTTTTGTTGGGCATATTTCCGGCGATAAAAATAACCGATCCATATTCTCCGATACAACGCGCAAAAGCCAAAGCAAAACCGGTAATCAAAGGTGGAATCAATGTAGGGAAAATCACCTTTGCAAAAACCTGCCAACGGTTGGCACCCAAACTCATAGCCGCATCTTCCAGCTCACCGTCTAATTCCTGTAAAACCGGTTCAATCGTCCGAACAACAAAAGGCAAGCCAATAAAAATAAGCGCCAGCGTAATGCCCAAAGCGCTATAAGCCGACTCAATTCCTAAAGCATAAAGATGTTTTCCAATAAGACCGTTTTGTGCATAAAGCGAAGTTATCGTGATGCCGGCCACCGCCGTCGGAAGCGCCAACGGAAGGTCGACTAATGAATCAACAATCTTTTTGCCCGGGAATTGATAGCGCGCTAAAACCCACGCAATCAAAAATCCAAATACAACATTGACCAAACCAGCGATAAAGCTTGCGCCAAAACTTAATCGATACGCGGCCAGCGTCCGCGGGCTTAAAATAACTTCCACAAAATGTCCCCACCCCATCGTCGATGTTTTTAAAAAAAGCATCGACAAGGGAATAAGGACAATCAGGCTTAGGTAAAAAATTGTATACCCTAAAGCCAGAGGAAAGCCGGGAAGTGTGGATTTTTGTTTAAAAAGAAACATAAATATTCTTAATCGTCCTGGGCGCAACCTTCTTTCGCTCACAAGAACCTATGGCGCCTTTCCTAAATTAAAAGAAGACGCCGCTAGGTTCTAATTTCGCTTTAAGAAGGTTACGCCCAAGACGAATATTGCCTCTGTTTTATTGATAAATCTGGTCAAAAGTTCCTTTATCGGCAAAATGTGTTTTTTGCGCTTTTTGCCAGCCGCCAAAAACCTCGTCAATGGTAAATAAATTGACCGGCTTAAATTTTTCGGCATAGCGTTTCGCAACATCTGCAGAACGCGGGCGATAATAATTCTTAGCTGCAATTTCCTGACCTTCGTCTGAATAAAGATAATTCAAATATTCTTGAGCCGCTTTTAAAGTCCCGTGCCGGCTCGCATTGCGCTCCACAACCGCCACCGGCGGCTCAGCCAAGATGCTGAAGGAAGGAATAACAATTTCAAATTTGTCTTTGCCTAATTGATTAACCGCCAAATACGCTTCATTTTCCCAAGCGATCAAAACATCGCCAATGCCGCGCTCAACAAACGTCGTCGTCGAACCGCGCGCTCCAGAATCCAAAACTTGAACATTCTTAAAGATCGCTTTTAAAAATTCCTGCGCCTTAGCTTCATCATTATTCCATTTTTTTAAAGCATATCCCCACGCGGCCAAATAATTCCAACGCGCCCCACCGGAAGTCTTTGGATTTGGCGTTACGACATTAATGACTGATCTGGCCAAATCATCCCAGTCTTTAATATTTTTGGGATTACCTTTGCGGACCAAAAACACAATCGTCGACGTATAAGGAGAACTATTATTAGGCAAACTCGCTTGCCACTGGGTAGAAAGAAGTGCTGATTTTTCGGCAATCGAATCAATGTCATAAGCTAAGGCCAGCGTAACAATATCCGCATCCAAGCCGTCGATAACAGCACGCGCCTGTTTGCCCGACCCGCCGTGAGACTGATTAATTTCGAGCGTTTCGCCGGTTAACTGTTGCCAGTGTTTAATAAATGCTTTGTTATATTCTTCATAAAGCTCACGCGTTGGGTCATACGAAACATTTAAAAGCGTTTTCTGCTTTGCAGCATAAGCATAAGGAACATTTATTCCCAAAATTGCTATTGCTAAAATCATCCATAATATCTTACGCATCTTTTTTATCCTTTAGAATTCCGAATTATCAAAAGACTTCTTTTAATAAGAAACTTGGAACCGCGTCAAAACAACATCTTCTGTTCTGCGATCACCGACGCTAGCTCCACGGTCAAACTGGGTCTGCTCAAACCCAAGCGAAACACGATAATTTTTGCTCAAATACCAATTAATCCCAAGACCCCAAGCATCTGCACCTGAAACCTTGGTTGCAAGACTGGCAAAACCGCTATTAAAAATACTATTGTCGATAGACAAATGTTCATAACGAGCAACAATGTCCAGCGCGCCCCATGTTTTTTTGGCAAAATCAAAATTATTTCGCGGCGTAACGCCCTTATAAGTCGCTAACTCTCCGGTCAAAACATAATTCCCAGAAATTTGCCAACCCGTGTTTTCAAATGTTTCGCGAATAATATTTGCCCCGCTGGTGCGAACAACTTTTTGATGTGATTGAACGTATTCTGTTAATAACCCTAAAGAACCTTTATAAAAATACGCCTGCGGCGTAATACGCGAATGCAAACCGTCAGCCGTAACGCCAGAAGAATAACTAAAAATACTCGCCTGCCCTGCCGATTTATACGTCGGAAGCGTGGCGCCTTCATTATGCCCGTAAGATCCAGCCAATCCAACACCGAAACCTTTGACAAGTTCGGGGCCGTTATTTTTAAATGGAAAAACAAAAACACGTCCTATAACATCTTTATCATCATTATTATCCGTGTCTTGGCCATTGGAGCTGGCTAAATCTGCAGAACCATTAAAGATACCAAAGTTATAATTGATGCTTTCTTTTAAAAGATCTCCTGACAATTGAAGACCTATTTCACGATTAGGCACCAAATTGCTGGGCAAACCGGTTTCAGTAAAGTTATTTGCACTGTCTGATTGAAGGCGCTCCAAACCAAAAGGCACTTTAAACTTACCCGCCTTAAATTTGAGAGAAGGTGAAAATTTGATTTCACTATACGCATCCACCAACGTTGACGCACCGCTGCCAAAGTCCGGCATAATGTAAAAATCAAAATTCTTGCCAACACTGCCTTCAAAAATCAAGCGAGCCCGACGCACAGAAAATGTATCATTAACACCCAAATCTTTTTTGTCATAAAAAAAGAACCGGCCATCGGTCTGCGTATAACCTCGAATCTTGAGCTTAAAACTTTCGTCGGCACTTTTGATACTAAAACCATCTTTGATATTAGCGGTGATAATCGGAGTGTCAGCCGCCTTTTTAGCATCTTCTTCTGTTTTAACTTCTAATTGTCGTTTGAGCACAGCTATTTCTTGCTGTAAATTTGGCGTTTCGGCTGCTTTTTTTGCTTCCTCTTGTTTCATGACTTGCAACTGCTCTTTAAGAACAGTGATCTCTTGCTCTAAACTTTGGAGCCTTTTTTCTACTAAAGCCGCGGAAGATGTGTCTGTGGAAACCGGCGCATCCTCAGCCGAACCTATTAATGGGAAAAATACTCCAAAAACAAAAAATACTGCTATTGCCACTTTAAAATTTTTCATTTCTTTTTTCCTTTCACACTAAATTTGATAATTTGCCGTCATTCCTAAATTTTTACTATCCGTTTTTTGAATCACATCTTCTAAACTTGTATTATCTAGAATATTTGCTATCGCATCACGAACTTCCTTCATTACTATGTGTATGCCACAACAACTTTCATCACGACATTCATCACATTTTCGATAAGCGGTCTGACTTACACACGCCACCGGAGCTAAAGGACCATCAAGAATTCTAACAACTTGCCCCATTTTTATGTCTTTTGGATTCCTTGAGAGGGAATACCCTCCACCTTTGCCTTGCTTGCTTTCTAAGATGCCCTGTTTCTTCAAATCCAGCAAAATCGCTTCCAAAAACTTCTTGGGAATTCGTTCTTCTTTGGCAAGATCAGCAATCAAAACAGGACCACTATTGTAATGACGTGCCAAATAAATTAAAGCATGTAAGCCGTATTTTGTTTTTTTGGAAATCATGATTTCTATTATCCCTATGGATTTAGTAGAGAATACGATTATTTAATTTTTTTGTCAAGAATTATTTTAAAATCTTTTAAATAGGAACACAAAGACTTGGAAAGTAATACTTTAATGCAGAAAAAGATTTCGTCCCAACAAATATGCAATCGCCGAAATCGAAGCGGCGCATGGAATGGTAATAATCCACGCCCAAATAATTCGCCCCGCGACACCCCAACGAACAGCGCTTAATCGCCTCAAAGATCCAACACCCATAATCGCTCCGGTAATCGTGTGCGTCGTGCTAACCGGAATTCCCATCGAAGAAGAAGTAAACAAAGTGACAGCCGCGCCCAACTCCGCACAAAAACCGTCGACAGGCCGCAACTTGGCCACTTTTTGTCCCATCGTCTTGACAATACGCCAACCGCCAAACATCGTTCCAAAAGAAATGGCCGCATAACAAGCGATAACGACCCAGCCAGGAACATGGAATTCTTTTCCTGACAAACCGGCACTAAATAAAAGACTGGCAATGATACCCATTGTTTTTTGCGCATCATTTCCGCCGTGACCCATACTATAAAATGCAGCCGAAACCAATTGACCTTTTCGAAAAAGAACATCAATCTTGCCCGGAGCACTACGACGAAAAATCCAATGGACCGCAATGCCAAACAAAAGCCCCAAAAGCAAACCTACAACAGGTGAAACAAAAATAAATGTCACTGTTTTTATAATCCCCTTGGATATAAGCGCACCCGGACCCGCTTTAACCAAAGCCGCCCCAATCATCCCTCCAATTAAAGCATGCGAAGAGCTCGTCGGCAAACCAAAATACCACGTAATAATATTCCATCCGCAGGCGCCGATTAATATTCCAAAAATCACCGCCTGATCGATAATCGCAATATCAATGATACCTTTGCCGATCGTGTTGGCGACGTGATGGCCAAAAAAGAAATACGCCACCAAATTAAAAAACGCGGCCCAAATGACAGCCAAACGCGGCGAAAGAACGCGTGTTGAAACAATGGTGGCAATTGAATTTGCAGAATCATGAAATCCATTGAGAAAATCAAACAAAAGCGCTAACACAATTAGGAAAATAATAGTTTCTGTCATGCTTTAAGCCTGCTTAACAAGAATAGATTCAACAACGTGCGCGACATCTTCGCAAATGTCTAAAATCGTCTCTGCATCTTCATAAATCTCTTTCCATTTGATAATCGCAATTGCATCTTTTCCGGTCTCAAAAAGGTCCATAATAACAGCGTCGCGCATTGCATCCCCGACATTCTCCAACCGATTGACCTCAACGCAAGACTCCAAAATAGATCGGGCGTTTTTCATCGAACTTAAACCCTTGACCGCCGCCGCAAGTGCCCAAATCGATTCTTCAATAATTTTTGCAAATCCGATCAAATTCTTATTTCCACCCTCAATCTTATAAATCTTAATCCTGACCACCAAGCCATCAATCATGTCTAAAACATCGTCGAGTTCTTTGGTTAAAGCATGAATATCTTCCCGGTCAAAAGGCGTAATAAACGTTTTGTTAAGCCGCTCCATAATCTCGTGGCAAGCCTCATCACCCTGATGTTCAAGAATTTGAATACGCTTAAAATGCGCCTCTGAAATTGGGCCAGCAGTTGCGGCAATCTCTTTTAAGGTTTTTGCAGCCTCGACGGCATGATCGACTTGTTTATTAAAAAGCTCAAAAAAATTAAAATCATTGGGCAAAAATTTAAAAAACATTTCTTCCTCCCCGTTATTAAATATCCTTTACGATTAGCGGCCTAAGCGAAAAACAAGTCTATTTATGCTGATTACTCTGCAAACATTATGCTAAATAATAGCGCAAAATCAATTTTTTATCACGCAATCTTTTTCTTATCAAACCCTTAAGCAATCTCTACCTGCAGCGCCCCAAATGATGCTGAGAAATTTTTCTTTTTAAAATTATTTCTTGCTATACTGCTTTGCGTTATTGCAGATAAACTAGAAAATAAAGCTCTAAATTTTTTGTTCCAACAATCATGCAAAACGAAAAACCAGCCGTCCTTCTCTTGTATCCCAAAACAGGTATGGACTTTGGCTCAACCATAGCCCCGCCGCACGCTCTTTTAACCATTGCCGCTCCAGTGCTTAAAGCTGGCTACAGTGTTAAAATCCTCGACCAAAGAGTTGAAGATATCACTCCAGAAATTATGGATCGCTATTTATCCACCGATACTGTCTGTGTCGGCATTTCTTCGATGACCGGCACACAAATTCTTTATGCTCTTAAGCTTGCGCAAATAGTACGCGATTTAGTTGGCAATAAAGTTCCCTTAGTCTGGGGCGGATGTCATCCTTCGGTCGCCCCCCAGCAAACTCTTGCGCATAAAAACGTTGATATTGTTGCCATCGGCGAAGGCGATGAAACTTTTGTCGAGCTCGTTATTGCCCTAGCTCACAAACGCAGCCTTAAAAATATTAAGGGCATTATGTATAAAGATGGGCCAACTTTTGTCAAGACAGACGCTCGCCCGCTTTTGGATGTTGAATCACTTCTTGCTACTCCCTGGGAACTGGTTGCTGTTGAAAAATATATTCATCGCGATATGTACGTCAACTCAAAAACCCGGGTTTTAGACATCGGGCAAACCAGCCGCGGCTGTCCTTTTAATTGCGGATTTTGTTCGAGCGCTTCACTGCGTGAGCGAAAATGGCGCGCCGTTTCGGTCAACAAAACTTTAGCGCGCATCGAAGACGAAATAAAACGCTTTAACCTCGACGGGATATGGCTGCGCGATGACGAATTTTATATCAACCGCAAGCGCGCCACAGACATTTGCCAAGGATTTATTGATAGAAAGTTTAACTTAAATTTTTATACTTCCGGAACGCGCGCGGATGTTTTTATGAAAGCGTCCGACCAAGACATCGACATTCTAAAACGCTCGGGTGCGCACACCTTAAAATTTGGCGCCGAATCCGGCTCACAGAGAATTCTCGATCTTATGACCAAAGGCATTGTCGTTGAACAAACACTCGACTCTAATGAACGCTGCAAAAAATTTGGCATCACTCCGGTTTTTGGGCTGATGATTGGATATCCGACGGAAACATTTGCAGAAATCAATCAAACCATCGATTTAGGCTTTCGCATCAAAAAGGAAAACCCCGCAGCGCAACTTGAAACAATGGCAATTTTTACACCACTCCCGGGAACGCCGGATTTTCACTTGTCTTTAAAACACGGACTTATTCCCCCGCAATCTTTGGAAGAATGGGGAGATTGGATTTTTGACGATTATGATATGGCCGGCCGACGAAATCCATGGTTTGACTTAAACGGCCGAATGAAATTAGGAAATATTTCGTATATGAGCATTTTGGCCTATGCGCTGGAAAATGTCATGGGAAGCTTGCATAACAAAACTTTAAGATATGTCGCCACACGCCTTTCTAAACCAGTAAGCTATTACTACACGCAAAAATTAAATAATAAAATGTATAACTTTGCGCCGGATCTTGCGCTCGTGCGGCATTTACGCCATGAACTCTTTTATAAAAGTAATTTTACCATCAACTAAATATGAAAAATGCGCCCTTAAATAATATTCCCATTGTCGAACAGCAAGCAAACGAAATCCACCCGTCAAATCATCCCCGTCCGGAAATTATCGGACCGCGTGAAGTAAACACAACGCTGTTTACAAAAATTTGGATACTTTTAGCTTCGGTAATCCTTATGTTCGCCACGTGTCTGCTGATCGCCTATTTGCATGCCTACAAAGTTTTTAGAAAATTTAAATCCCCGGATCCTTTTGGCGATTCACGCAAACATCCGCTTAATGACCCGCACGCTGCCAGAGGATAAAGCCCGAATCAAAAACCGTCTATTTACTGCTTAGTTTGTTTTGAATGTCTTCCAAAAGAAAATGAAGTGTTGCAGACTTTGGGGCCAACACAAGCGCTTTTTTAAAATATCCTTGAGCTTGCTCCCACTCTTGACGCTCATAATAAACCATTCCCAGTTTGTAAAGCAGGATCGGTTGGCTTGACTGTTTAAGAGCTTCTCGAAGAATAGCCTCCGCTTTTATCAAGTCCCCTTCTCTTATATAAAAAGAAGCCAAGTAACTTAACGGTGTTGTAAACCCCGTCGTTTGTTTTGCCCAATAAGTGCAATATTTTTTTTCGGTTGCCCAAACACTATTTAACGCCCAACTATTAAAAAGCCATGTGCCAACAACCATAGAAAAAACTAGAACAAAAATAACTTTGGAAAAACTCTCGCGGACTTTAAGAAAAAACTGTCCAAGAGCCGCAAAGAAAGCAATCGCGGCAAAAGACAACCACGAAGGCTCGATAATCCATCCATGCACAGGTTCAAAACGGCAAGCCCCGGCTACCGCAAAAGTAGAAATAACAAAACTCCCCGCGGCGAATCGAAAAACAAGATCTATCTTTTTAGAAAAATAAATTTTCATAGAACCAAGGACTGCAATGGAAATAATAATATTCCACCAAATCAAATTTGTAATAACGACGGGAATTGCCCAGATGAAAACAACATCCGCTCCCGTAAAAAACTTTTCAACATACCATGCCATCAATCTCGTAAGCGACGCTCCATATTGCCAAAAACTTACTGCCTGCCCTTCAAAAATATTGTCCAGCGTTGCCGAATAATGTTTCTTAATAATATAGAGAATTAACGAGACAATGAAATACGGGAAGATTTTTAACAAAAATTGCTTTAAGGAATTGTTTTTTATAATCACAAAATTTAGAGCTAAAAGAAACAACGGAAAGCTTAGGGCATTATCATGAAATAATAAAGCCAGCACATATAAACTTATGCTGGCAATCAAATAAATTTTCTGTTTAGGCTGATCACTGAAATATTTGAAGAAAATCGCTGCCCAACAAAGAAAAGCCAATTGCAAAGCGCAAAAACCAGCAGAAGCATTATTAACGATGTAACTATTAAAGGGATGAATCCCACAAAAAATGGCTGTCATTAAAGCCAAAGATAAATTATGAAAATATCTTTCGACAAAAACATAAACCGACAGGCAAGCAAAATAAAGAAATATCCAATTGATAATGTGATAACCGCAAACATTAAAACCACATATCCAATAAGAAATCGCAATCACAACCGCTATCAACGGGCGGTAATAGTGCTGTGGGCCCGCAGATAAATCCAGATTTGGAAAGAATTCATAAAATAAATATTTAGGTTGGTTGAGTTTTACATTATTGACGATGCTGTCCCAATCATCGATAAGAAAATTAACATTGCGAAAACTATTGCTATAAGCCAATAAAGAAAACAATAGAATAATCAGGGCGTGAATAATTGCCGTGTTCGGGAAGGACAATTTCTTCATTCTATCTTCCTCATAGCCTAAAACTATTGGCAATATTTTTAAAAAATTATGCTCAGAACTTCACATTTTCTTATCGTAAAAATTCTTTCACCTTTGAAATAAAAGCAACCGCGGAATAAGCGCCAATATATTTAGACGCGCCGTTTTCGCAGCATCGCTCAATAAGATTTTCTGTATCGGCCAAATCGCTCGTTGTTTCTTTGATTCCTTGCGCCTCTTCTTCTATTTTATAAAGGACCACCGACATTTCTTTAACCAACAGCGAGTCTGCCTTTTTTTTCTTTGCCTCGGGCGCCATTTTGGGCTTAGGAGTCAAAGCGCTCAGCTGAGCAACAAGGACATCCACAGGCTCTTGCGTTCTGGCATTAATCGCTAAAAAAACTACATCAGGCCCGATTTCTTTAATAGCAGCGAGGAGCTTTCCCTCTTCTTGAATAACAGCAACAAAACATCCTAATTTTTCAAGCTGTTGACGCATATCCTCATTGACTTTTTCGTCATCACCAAAAATAAGGGTCTTTTTCTTCCCTGCAGAAACTTCCGGACGCGGTTGCGCCGCTGGAATATCTTTAGGGATATCTCTCTTAACAGCACCTGATTCCTTAGGCGCGAGGACCGGTCCTTTTTTCAAAATAAGCCGCTCGACATTATTCAATAATTCTTGAGCGTCACAAGGTTTATTTAAAAAAGCATCGACCCCTAAGGCCAAAAAAGTATCAACCATCTTGCTCCTAGCCGAGACGATAATCACTGGAATATCCGCATGGATCTTATTTTTTTTTAACTCTTTATAAAAAGTAAAACCGTCCATCTTTGGCATCATAATATCGGCAATAATCACATGCGGTAAATCTTTTTTCATCTTTTCTAAAGCACCATCATAGGCTATCCCCACATCGTAACCGTTAACACACAGCATTTGTTCTAAAGCAGTAACCAAGCCTGGTTCATCATCAATAATCAAAACTTTTTTATTATTTGCCATCGTTACAGCCCCATACCCTTTCTCACAAAAATATTATAGTCTTTTTTAAGCCCCGAATGTTTGTTTGACAATCGAATAAAAATATTTCATGACATCCCGTCGGCCGATAATACCCAAAAGCTTAGCGCCCTCTTTGACCGGCAAGGTATGAATATTGCGCTGCAGCATAAGCACAATGATTTCATTAAGAGTTGTTTCTTTTTTAACGCAAATCACTTCGCGGCTCATCGCAAAGTCCACCGTCGGATTGCAGACTCCCTGCTTGCCATCTTCCTGTATTTGTCCACTTTTTAACATTTGTATGAGGGTAAATAAATCGGTTGCGGTAATGATGCCAATAATTTTACCGCTATCCTCGGTGACCGGAACTCCGCTAATTCTTTTTGTAAGGATCATCTCTGAAAAATCAGCCAAAGGCATGTCTTTCTTGACGGTAATCACGGACTTCGTCATCATCTCTTGGGCCGTAATGGCATTGAGTCTTTTTTCGAATTCATTGAATTTAAAATTACTTTCCATCAAAATCTCCTTTTTTTAAAATGTCAACTTTCGGCTTGCCCGCCAACACCTTGTGCCGGGCACTCATGCTTCAGTGCGCTCAAGTCACTCACGCATCGTTTCACGATCCAACGGTCACTTTCGCAACTGGTTATTCTACCGGCCAATCGTTAACCCAATTTTATTAATCGACCTTAACGGGAGTGCCGAAATATTAGATGACAGCGGGTATTCTTCTTTACCCGGATAAATAACCCAAAGATGTTTAAGTTTCAAATCGCTCGACGAAATCGTCATTGATTTTGTTAATGTCGGGGCATCTGCATATTTAACCTCGGCCCCCCACCAATGCCCCCGCGCCTGCCAGATCAAATCCACTTCTGCGCCGGCATGGGTATTCCAAAAATATATTTCTTGCGGATTAAGTGCAAGATTCTCAATCAAGGACTCTAAAGCAAAACCTTCCCAAGATGCGCCCAGCTTGGCATGCCCCAACAAGTCCCTTTCTTGGCTGACCGATAATAATCGATGAAATAAACCAGAATCGCGAAAATAAATTTTTGGACTTTTTACTAATCTCTTGCCGATATTGACATACCACGGCTGCAACACTCGAACCATAAACGACAACTGCAAGATATCGATATATTTTCGAACAGTCATATCGCTGACCCCGAAAGATTTGCCAATCTCAGAAAAATTAATAATCTGGCCATAGTAATTACTCAACATCATCCAAAACCGCCGCAATGTTTGCGGAGGAATAGTAATACCTAACTGCGGAAGATCTTTTTCAAAAAATGTGGTCAAATAATTGTCCTGCCATTGCCGGCAGCTTTCATTATTACGAGCCAAATAGCCCCGAGGAAAACCTCCCCTCAACCAGAGCCGGCGAACATGTTCTTCTCCAACATCGATAATCTGAAATCCAGAAAGATAATAATACCCGATACGTCCCGCCAAAGACTCTGACGATTGTCGCAATAGCGTCCCTGACACACTGCCGAGCAATAAATATTTTTGTTTAGGATTATGATCGACTAAATATCTAAGGACAGAAAAGAGCTCAGGCTGACGCTGAACTTCATCAATAACAATCAAACCTTTAAGAAGCTCAAGTAAAGTCTGTGGATTTCTAAAAGCAGATAGATCTGATAAATTCTCAAGATCAAAATAATGATCCGCTTTTATCTGATGGGCCAAAAAAGTTTTTCCGCACTGACGAGGACCAAGAATAGCCGTAACCGGAAAATCCTTAATAAGATTTTTAATGTTTCTAAGATCTTTATCGCGCTTGATAATCATGCCGAAAAGATAACATTACATCATTGAAAAATCAAGCTTAAGATATGAGATCGAATTGACTCATAATAAATGTTACTCGTGGAAAACGAATTAGGCATTCGTTGAC
>CAZNNZ010000029.1:0-16714 GCA_964574575.1 uncultured Planctomycetales bacterium | reverse complement strand
AGGCCCCGGAATTATGGAAGCGGGCAACAAGGGTGCGGCTGAGGCGGACGGGGACTCCGTTGGGCTTAATATTGATCTTCCGTTTGAACCAACACCTAATCCGTATGCGAAGACACTCATTAATTTTCATTACTTTTTTTGCCGTAAGGTCATGTTTGTTAAATACGCTAAGGCATTCGTTATTTTCCCCGGTGGGTTTGGGACGATGGACGAGCTTTTTGAAAGCTTGACTTTGATTCAGACCCAGCGCATTGAGCGATTTCCTGTTATTTTAGTTGGAAAAGATTATTGGAAAGGTTTGCTCGATTGGTTAAGAAATACCATGGCGGCCGAAAAGAATATTGACCTTGCTGATCTGGATATGTTTAAAGTTGTTGATTCTGCTGAGGATGTTGCCAAAGAGATTAAGGATTTTTATATTAAACAAGATTTTGATAATTTGATAAATCCCAAAAAATGGTTTACCCCAAAGTCCTAGTTTTACGTACCGCTGGCACTAATTGCGACGCTGAGACCGCTTTTGCTTTTGAAAGTGTGGGTGCGCGCGTTGAGCGTGTGCATATTAATCGTTTGATCAGCGGCGAAAAGAAACTGCAGGATTATCAGATTTTAGCTCTGCCCGGCGGGTTTAGTTACGGGGATGATATTATTTCGGGACGAATTTTGGCCAATGAACTTCGTCTGCGTTTAGCTGATGATTTAAAACGCTTTATCAGCGACGGAAAACTTATTATTGGGATTTGTAATGGTTTTCAGATTTTGGTGCGAGCGGGGATTTTGCCGGGAGTTTTTGGATCGCGGGTGACGCGTAGGGGGTCCCCTGCCGCCCGCAACGAAGTGAGGACGGTAGGGTCCGAAGCGGCAGGACCCGCGATGGATGAAATAGTCTTTACGCAAACTGTAACGCTGACGCACAATGATTCTGGAAAATTTGAGGACCGTTGGGTTTACTTAAAGCCCGACGGAAAATGTGTTTGGACACAAGGGTTAGATGAGGTTATTTATTTGCCGGTGGCGCATGCCGAAGGAAAATTTGTGGCATCTGATGAAAAGCTTTTAAAGAACTTAAAAGACAATGGACAAATTATTTTTCGCTATTGCGATGGAAATGGCAATAAGCCGGTTTATCCTGCAAACCCTAATGGTGCCGCTGATGATATTGCTGCAATTACCGACATGACCGGAAGGATTTTGGGACTCATGCCGCATCCGGAAAGGCATTTTCTTTCTCTTCAGCATCCGTCGTGGACGCGTTTGGCATCGCGCGAAAAGCTGGGTCAAGGGGCCAAGATTTTTGAAAATGGCGTAGAGTACATAAAGAAAAATTTGATCTAAAATTACTGCGGGTGGCTGCCCCAAAAGGTTTTTGCCCGCAGTCGGCAGGGGTTCCCCACGGGGGGATGGGTGCCGACGAGGACAAAAAACTTTTGGGGCAGACAGGACCCGCAGAAAGATTTATAAATGAAAAATGGACTAACATATAAAGACAGCGGTGTTGATATTGATCAGGCCAATCGTTTTGTCGACGGGATTGGCGCGATGGTCAAGTCAACAATGGTCAAGGGTGCTTTGTCGCGCAAAGGGTCTTTTGGCGGACTTTTTGAGTTAGGCGGCAAATATAAAAATCCTGTTCTGGTTTCCTCGACGGATGGGGTCGGGACCAAGCTTCTGATTGCTAAAAGCGCAAATATTCACGACACGGTCGGCATTGATTTGGTGGCCATGAATGTCAATGATGTGCTTTGTGTCGGTGCTAAGCCGCTTTTCTTTTTGGATTACATTGCTTGCGGCAAGGTGGACCCAGTACTTTTGATTGAAGTCGTCAAAGGAATTACCGAAGGTTGTCGTCAGGCTGGGTGTGCTTTGGTTGGCGGCGAGACGGCGGAAATGCCGGGGCTTTACAAGCAAGATGAATACGATTTGGCTGGTTTTACCGTCGGTGTTGTCGAAAAGAAAAATATTATTGATGGCTCAAAAATCCGCCAAGGCGATGTTGTGATCGGTCTAGCTTCCAGTGGTTTGCACTCTAATGGTTTTAGTTTGGCGCGTAAAGTTTTTTCAGCCGACGAGCAAAAGGCTTTTGCTAAAGAACTTCTTGTCCCGACAAAGATTTATGTCAAACCCGTTTTGGCTGTTTTAGCTAAGCATAAAATTTCTGGGATCGCGCATGTTACGGGTGGTGCGTTTTATGAGAAGATGACTAAAATTTTACCGCAAGGCAAATGTTTCCAAATTGTTAGAGATAGCTGGCCGATTCCAGAGATTTTTAAGAAAATTCAGAAAAAAGGTAATATTGCCGACGCAGAAATGTTTCGTACCTTTAATATGGGCATTGGCATGGTTTTAGTTGTGCCGCCTAAAAGTGTCGATAAAGTGCGGGCGCTTTTAGAAAAACAAGATGTTAAAAATTTTGTAATCGGTCAAGTTGTAAAAGACACCACAAAAAGAATTGAATTTATTTAGAAGATTATGAAAAAGAAATTAAAAGTTTTGCTTATTGGCAGCGGCGGGCGGGAGCATGCATTGGCTTGGAAAATTAGTCAAAGTCCACAGCTTGGAAAATTGTATTGTGCTCCGGGCAATGCCGGAATGGCCTCTATTGCAGAGTGTGTGGACATTGATAGCAATGATATCGATGGACTTTTGAAATTTGCTAAAAAAGAAAAGATCGACTTGTCTGTAGTTGGGCCTGAGGCGCCTTTGACGGCGGGAATTGTGGATCAATTTGAAAAAGCAAAACTTAAGATTTTTGGCCCCAGTCAGGCGGCCGCGCAATTAGAGGGCAGCAAGATTTTTTCGAAGGAATTTATGCTGCGGTGGAATATTCCGACGGCGACGTTTATGAGTTTTGACCGCATCGAAGATGCTCGCGCATTTTTAAATCACGCGCAATTTCCGTTGGTTGTCAAAGCCGATGGGTTGGCCGCTGGCAAGGGAGTTGTTATTTGCAATACTTTAGAGGAAGCTTTGGCGGCAGTTGACCAGATGATGCGGGATAAAGTTTTTGCGCAAGCGGGTGTTCGGGTGGTTATTGAGGATTATTTGGTTGGTGAAGAGGTTTCGATTTTAGCGATTTGTGATGGCGAAAATTATTTAATTTTAGAATCCGCGCAGGATCATAAGCGGATTTTTGATGATGATTTGGGTCCTAATACCGGCGGCATGGGTGCGTATTCTCCGGCGCCGATTGTGACTGAAACACTTTTGCGAAAAATTGAAGCGCGAGTCATTGAGCCGACGGTGCGTGGGATGGCGCAGGAAGGCATGCCGTTTCGTGGTGTGCTTTATGCGGGCTTGATGATTAGCCCTCAAGGTCCGCAGGTTTTAGAGTACAATGTCCGTTTTGGCGATCCAGAAACGCAGGCTGTTTTGCCGCGATTGCAAAATGATCTTATTGAAGTGATGTTGGCCAGTTGTGAAGGTAGCCTTAATGAAATTGAGCTTAAGTGGGACAAGCGTCCTTGTGTTTGTGTTGTCATGAGTTCCGGCGGATATCCGGGAAAATATCAAACTGGCTATGAGATTAAAGGTTTGACGGCGGCTGAAGAAGGGAAAGATACCTTTGTTTTTCATGCCGGCACTAAGAATCAGGGTAAGAAGATTGTTACAACTGGTGGGCGGGTTTTAGGAGTTGTCAGTTTAGGCCCTAATATTAGAGAAGCGATTAAGAGTGTTTACATTGCGGTTGAGAAAATTAAGTTTGATCATATGTTTTTTCGTCGTGACATTGCGGCCAAGGCAATAAAGAAAAATCATTTAAGATCCGCAGATGTTGTGGCCTGATAAGGGGGAAATTAGAATGCAAAAAATTCAAGTTGCAATTATGATGGGCAGCAAGTCAGATCTTCCGACGATGGAAGAGGCAGCCAAGATTTTAAAAGATTTTGGCATAGGTTACGAAATTAAGGTTTTATCCGCGCATCGGACTCCACGCGAAACGGCGGACTATGCCGAACATGCAAAATCCAAAGGTATTAAAGTGATTATTTGTGGCGCGGGTGGAGCGGCCGCTTTGGCTGGTGTTGTGGCCGCGCATACGAATTTGCCGGTTTTAGGTGTTCCTATCGAATCTGTCTTAAATGGTTTAGACTCACTTCTCTCGACGGTGCAAATGCCTCCGGGGGTGCCGGTAGGCGCGCTTGCCATCGGAAAAAATGGGGCAAAGAATGCCGCCCTTTTGGCGATACGGATTTTGGCTTTGGTAGACGATGCGTTGGTCAAAAAGCTTGAGGTTTTTTCCGACGATCAGCGCAAGAGGGTTTTGGAAGGATAGTGTTGTGGCGTGCCTATCACGATAACCTTCGTCGATCGGACAGTCCTCGCACACACCGCTTAATCTAAATTTAAAAGGCATTCAGGTAAGCGCTGTGGCTGTGGAACTCGCTTGGGAAGGTCATCATGATAGGCACTTACTAAGAAGCGGATTAAAGATGAAAACACAAATTGTAAAAATTAATCCCGAAACACCGGAAACAGACCGTATCGCTCATTGCGCGGGAGTTATTCGTCAGGGTGGGTTGGTTGTTTTTCCAACGGAAACGGTCTATGGCATTGCCGCAGATTTTAATAATCCCAAAGCGATGGCGCGTTTGCGGGACGTCAAACGCCGTGACGGGGATAAGCCGTTTTCGATTCATATTTCGCAAAAAAGTCTTTTGCCCAATTATACGCCGATCAAGTCTCCCGAAGTTTATAAGTTGATTGATGAATGTTGGCCGGGCCCTTTAACAGTTGTGGTTCCTTGTTTTGAAGAAGGTCGGACTATCGGTGTACGTATTCCGCATCATAAAATTGCTTTGAGTTTGGTTGAAGAATCGCAGTGTACGGTTGCCGCCCCGTCGGCGAATTTTGCAGGCAATCCGCCGCCTTCAACTTGTCAGGCTGCACTTGCTGATCTTGACGGCTTAGTGGATTTGGCTATTGACGGAGGAGAGGCAAAATTCGGGCTAGCTTCGTCGGTTGTTGATTTTACCAAAGAAACGCCGGTTGTTTTGCGCCAAGGCCCGATCAGTCAAGCGGACGTAGATCGGATTACGCAAAAAAAACGTGTTCTTTTTATTTGTACGGGCAATAGTTGCAGGTCGGTCATGGCTGAGTATTTGTTAAAAGATATGCTCAAAAATACTCTGAATGTCGAAGTTGTTTCTGCTGGAACAGCGGTTTATTTTCATACGTCGGCTAGTTCTGAGACGTTAAGCGTTTTGCGCAAAGAAGGTATTGATGCTTCAGGGCATCAGTCTCAACCGATAGGCAGTATTTTGCTTCGCAAGTCCGATTTGATTTTAGTTATGACGCGTAGTCATCGTCAGCAGGTTTTGGAGCGTGTACCGGCGGTTGAAAAAAGAGTTTATCAGTTACGCGAATTTTTGCAGGAGCGGCCTGGTTACGACGGAGATTTGGATATTCCAGATCCGATGGGAAAATCTTTTGAGACGTATGAAGAGTGTGCGGCGATGATAAAGAGCGCTGTGGCTAAACTTGTGAAACTCTTATAGGAAAAAATTAATGAAAATTTTTATCGGCGCAGATCATCGCGGGTTTGAACTTAAAAAACGGATCATCTGTTTTTTAAAGACGCAGGGACACACGATTCTCGACGTAGGCTCGTACGAAGCAGACGAGATTTGCGATTATCCGCCGATTTCTTGTAAAGTAGCAACTTCTGTGGCAAAGACAAAGGGTAGTCGTGGTATTTTAGTGTGCATGACCGGCATTGGGCATTCGATTGCGGCTAATAAAGTCGTCGGTTCTTATGCGGCTTTGTGTTATACAAAAGAGGCGGCAATTCTTTCTCGTGCGCATAACAATGCGAATGTTTTGGTTTTGGGTGCAAAATTTGTAAACCTCGACGAGCTTGAAGATATTATTAAGGCGTGGTTAAGTACTGAGTTTGAAGGCGGCCGTCATTTCCGACGAGTTAAGCAAATCAAAGCGATTGAAAGTAAATTTCTGAAAGCTCGGGTGGCGCGCAGGGGAGTTCTCTGCCGCCCACAGCGTTAGCGAGGACGGTAGAGTCCCGAAGCGACAGGACCCGAGCGGGAAATTTTATAACTTTCAGAAAGTAGAAAGAGGCGTGACATGGATTTAAAAAATGTTGACCCAGATGTTTATCAGGCTATTAAAAATGAATTAGGTCGTCAGCGTGATAACTTAGAGCTTATTGGATCCGAAAATATTGTTTCGCAGGCGGTCTTAGAGGCGCAAGGGTCGGTTATGACCAACAAATATGCCGAAGGTTATCCGGGCCGCCGTTGGTATGGCGGTTGTGAGTATGTTGATGTCGTCGAGCAATTGGCTATTGATCGCGCAAAGAAACTTTTTGGCGCAGAACATGTCAATGTTCAGCCGCATTCCGGTTCGCAGGCGAATAATGCCGTTTATAATGTTGCAATCAATCCCGGGGACACCGTTTTGGCACTGGATCTTGCTTGCGGCGGACATCTGACGCATGGGCATAAAATGAACTTTTCGGGCCGGACGTATAATGTCGCGGCCTATAAAGTTAATCCAAAAACAGAATTGATTGATTTTGATGAAGTTACGGCTTTGGCCAAGGAACATAAACCTAAAATGATTATCGCCGGAGCATCTGCTTATTCGCGTACGATTGATTTTAAAAAGTTTAGAGAAATCTGTGATAGCGTCGGTGCTTGTCTTTTTGTGGACATGGCGCATATTGCTGGGCTTGTGGCCGCGGGGCTTCATCCAAACCCTGTGCCGTATGCTGAGTTTGTCACCACGACAACGCATAAAACATTGCGCGGGCCTCGAGGCGGTATGATTCTTTGCAAAGAACAATTTGCTAAAAGAATTGATTCGGCGATTTTTCCTGGGATTCAGGGCGGACCCTTGATGCATGTCATTGCGGCTAAAGCGGTGGCTTTTAAGGAAGCATTAGAACCAGAATTTAAAGATTATCAGTCCCAAGTTATCAAAAACAGCAAGGCTTTATCTGCGGCGCTTGCACGTTTAGGCTTTCGTATTGTCGCCGGAGGAACAGATAATCATATTTTTATGGTTGATCTTCGTCCCAAGAATGTCACGGGTAAAGAAGCTTCGGAAATTTTAGATAAGGTTCATATTACCGTTAATAAAAATCTGATTCCTTTTGATACGGCTAGTCCTATGGTGACCAGCGGAATTCGTATCGGCACGCCGGCTTTGACGACGCGTGGCATGAAAGAGTCGCAAATGGAGCAAGTTGCAAAACTCATTGATGCGGCGATTGTCAATCATAATGACCAATCTAAACTTGCGCAAGTTAAAGCGGACGTTTTAAAATTGACTAAGGAATTTGTGTTGTATCAGAATTTATAAGTGAAAGACTGTTATGGGGAATCTTCCAAAGCGAGTTCCGCAGCCACGGCGCTTACCGGATTGCCTTTTAAATTTAGAGTAAGCGACGTGAGCGAGGACTGTTTGAGCGACGAAGGTTTCCTATAACAGTCTTAAATATAGAAATAGGTAAAATAGCAATGAAATGTCCCGCATGTCATTACAAGGAAACCAAGGTCGTTGATTCCCGTTTAAGCGCGGAGGGAAAATCCATTCGCCGTCGTCGGGAATGTCTCAAATGCCAAAAGCGTTTTACGACTTATGAATACATTGAGCAAGTGCCGCTTATGGTTATCAAGCGCGATAATCGCAGACAGGCGTTTGACAGGACAAAGATCATTGCTGGTTTGGTCAAGGCCTGCGAAAAACGGCCGATCAGTGTGGATAAGATTGAACAGATCACATCTGAAATTGAAAGAGTGATTCAAAAAAAATATGAGCGTGAGGTTAGCGCCACTGCCATCGGTGAAATTATTATGGAAAAGCTCGCTTCGCTTGATGAGGTTGCTTATGTCCGTTTTGCTTCTGTTTATCGGCAATTTCGCGACGTCAATCAGTTTATGAATGAACTAAAGGTTATTTTGGAGCGAGAAAAATCCTCCTTAAAGAAAAAAGGAGCATGAGATTATGATTCAAGTTGAATTAAGCAAAATTATTATTGATGAAAAGCGAGAAGACCAGATTATTGTTCTTAAGGAAAAAGACGGCGAGCGGCAATTCCCGATTATTATCGGATTTTTGGAAGCTTCGAGCATTAAAATGAAACTTTCTAATGTCGAGGCCCCGAGGCCTTTGACGCATGACCTTCTGTTTTTGGCAATTGAAAGTTTGGGCGCAAAAGTTGAGTCGCTTATTATTGATAAACTTATCAATAGCACTTTTCATGCCAAAATTCTTTTGAAAGATAAAGATGGCAAGACTAAAAATGTCGATGCTCGGCCTTCCGACGGAGTAGCTCTGGCAGTGCGCGCTAAGGCACCAATTTTTGTTGATGAAGAAGTTTTAAAGAAAGCCTCAATTTTTAGCGCTACCGAATAAAGTCTTTTCTTATGCTGACCCTTTCCCAATATCCGTATTTGGTTATTTTGCAAAAATTAGCTCGACAAAAGAAACAAGATATTTTTTTAGTCGGCGGTTTTTTGCGTGATGCGCTCTTAAGGGTAGAAGGGCACGATTTTGATTTTGCGTTGGCTAAGAATGCACTCGCTTTTTCGAAGAGCTTTGCCAAAGAAATCAAAGGCGCTTTTGTGCTTTTAGATAAAGAACGCGGTTGTGGCCGGGTTGTCAAAAAGCATGATGGTAAAATTGAGACTTATGATTTTGCGGATTTTCGTGCGCCAACATTGAAAGCAGATATTTTACATCGTGACTTTACAATCAATACATTGACGGTTAAGTTTAATGAACTGGATCTCAATGAAGATTTAACTTCTGCGATCAAGGATTTTTGTCGCGGAGTTAAAGATCTTAAAGCCCGACGTTTGCGCATGGTTGGGGCAAAAACATTTGCGCAAGACCCTTTAAGGCTTTTGCGCGGATTTAGTTTGCGTGCGCAACTGGGCCTTTGCATTGAAAAGAAAACTTTAGCGCAGATTGCAAAAGACAAGGACTTGTTGCGTTCTGTCGCTTGCGAGCGGATTTTAGATGAGCTTTTTAAAGTTCTTGAGTCTTCGTCTGCCGCCGAAAATTTAGTCGCGATGGATAAAATTGGTTTGTTGGAAAAAGTGATTCCGCAGATTACCGTTATGTATCGCGTGACGCAAGGCGGGTATCATCATCTGGATGTGTGGCCGCATTCGCTGGAAACGGTTGCGCAATTAGAAGGCGTTTTAAAAGAACATGAAAATAATGAAGATATTGCCGCATACCTTAATGAATCGTTGGCTGGCATGCGGACTCGTCGGGGAATTTTAAAGTTAGCCGCACTTTTGCATGATATCGGCAAGCCTGCGACACGCAAAAAAGAAAAAGATCGTATGTCTTTTCACGGGCATGAGCATGTTGGAAAAAATATTGTCCGTTCTGTCGCCAAATTGCTTAAGCTTTCTACTCGAGAGAGAGTGATTTTGGAAGATATTGTCGTCTGGCACTTGCGGCCCGGGTATTTGTCAAATTTTAAAAATCCTAGCGAGAAGGCGGTATTTCGCTATTTTCGTGACACGAAAGAGGAGGCGGCGTCTATTGCGCTTTTGTCCATTGCTGATCAGCGTTCGACGCGCGGGCCTTTGTCGACTAAAACAGATGAGAAACATCATGAAGAAATTTGTCGGGATTTGGTGGCTCGGTTTTTTGCCGCAAAAAAAGAAAAACCTTTTGTGTGTTTGATAAACGGTAATGATCTGATTAAAAAACTTAAACTTAAACCATCACCTGTCTTTGGAAAGATTTTGCAAGAAGTCGAAGAAGCGCAAGCAACGGGAAAAGTAACGACCAAAGATGAAGCTTTGGCCTTGGCGCAGAAAATTGCGGGAAAAATATGTTAGTTAAAGCGACGGAATTTAAAATTATTCAGACGGACATGAATAAAATAGCGAAAAATGCTCATTTTGTTACGACGACATTTAAAGGAAAATTGAATGAGCGCTCTGTGCGCCAAGCTTTTCGTGCCGTTTTTGCCAAAGCAAAGAAAAATAAAAAAGACAAAGTTATTTTTCCGGCATTAGGTATAAAAGAAAATTTTCCGGTTATCGCTGTGGCCAAAATCTTGGCACAGGAAATTTTGCGTTTTTGCCGTGCATATTCGATGACATTTAAAGAAATGGTTTTGGTCGTTAGCAACAAAGAGACATTGTGCTTATTTGAAAAGCAAGTTTACGGTTACATTCGTCATGTACAGGAAGATTTAAGTTGTGGCCCGTATTCGACGGTGGATATTATTATTGAATACAAAGGCGGGATTGTCGTTATCGAACGGACGAATCCTCCGTATGGGTTTGCCTTGCCCGGTGGTTTTGTTGACAATGGCGAGTCGCTTGAACATGCCGCGATGCGGGAAGCCAAAGAAGAAACGAATTTAGATTTAAAAAATTTAAAACAATTTCACACGTATTCCGATCCTCGTCGGGATCCGCGCTTTCAGACGATTGCAACGGTTTTTACGGCGCAGGGTAAGGGCGTTTTACGATCTGGGGATGATGCTAAGGGTGCAGAGCTAATGAATATAAAAGAAATTTTAAAACACAACTTTGCATTTGATCATAAGAAAATTATTGGTGATTATTTAAAGATGAGAATGCGCGCTTGTTAAGAGTATAATTGACAAATCCTCGTCGTCGGTTTATCGTGTTGACGATGTTAATATTTTTAAAAACAGGGAGAATCACACACTATGGATATTCGTACAAAATCTGTTCATACCGGCATTTATAAAGATAAAAGTTATAATTCGGTCACGACTCCGATTTATCCAACGTCGACTTTTTATTTTGATGCTTTGGGAAAAAATAAAGGTTACGATTATACGCGCAGTGGCAATCCGACGCGCAGCGCGCTTGAGGAAAATATTGCAAGTTTGGAAGGCGGCTTGGGTGCTTCGGCGACGGCAACGGGTATGGCCGCGATCACAGCCGCATTGTTTTTATGCAAAGCGGGTGATCATATTCTGACCGGCGATGATATTTATGGTGGCACGTATCGGCTTTTTAATCAGGTTTTGCCGCAAATGGGTTTGTCTTTTTCATTTGTTAATATGCGTGATTTGGCCAAGGTCAAAAGTGCGATTACTCCAAAGACGAAAATGATTTGGATTGAAACGCCGTCAAATCCGCTTTTAAATATTGTCGATTTAGAGGCTGTTATTAAACTTGCTAAGTTTAAAAAAATTCTAACTGTCGTGGACAATACTTTTTTGTCGCCGTATTTTCAGCGTCCATTTGATTTTGGTGCAGATTTGATTGTGCATTCGACGACAAAATATATTAACGGACATAGTGATGTCGTCGGCGGAGCGATTGTTTATAATGACAAGGCTTTAGGCGAAAGGGTTCGCTATTTGGTCAATGCTTTAGGAGTTGCAGAGTCTCCGTTTGATGCGTGGCTGGTTTTGCGCGGGGTTAAAACGATCAGTTATAGGATGCTAGCTCATCAGGCCAATGCTTTGAGCATTGCTAAATTTTTGGAAGGCCACAAAAATGTAAAAAAGGTTTATTACCCGGGTTTGGTTAGTCATCCGCAACAGGATTTGATTCGCAGGCAGATGAAAGGTTTTGGCGGCATGCTTTCGTTTGAATTGGACACCAAGAAAGTTGATTTAAATAAGTTTTTTAAAAAATTAAAATTTTTCTCTCTGGCCGAGTCTTTAGGTGGGGTTGAATCTTTGATTGAACACCCTTGGTCTATGAGCCACTCTTCGATGGGAGAAGCTGGGTTAAAAGCTTCTGGCATTACACGGGAAACGATTCGAGTTTCCGTCGGCATTGAAGGTTGCCAAGATTTGATTGACGACTTGGCTTGTGCACTTAAATAAAACAATTTTTCTAAAGAAATTAGATAAACCGTGTCGTTTTTGTTAGGATGTTTTCATGCGTAAATTATTTATTAATTCTTCGAATGCTTTGCCGCTTCTTTTATTTTTGAGCCTTTGTTTGTTTTGTGGTTTTACGTCTCAAAGCGATATTGAGATGGCGATCATGAACAAAGATTTTCAAGCCGCAAAAATTTTGTCTGAGAGTTTTATTAAAGAAAATCCTTCCAGCCCGCAGATGACTCAAGTTTATTATTATTTAGGAATTAGTGAATTGGGTTTGTCACATTACAAAGAAGCTCGTAGCGAGTTTGGGCGTGTTTTGCATTCTTCCCCGACGGATAATTTGTATGATAAAGCTTGGCTTGGGATCATTGATTCTTTGGGGATGGAAAGAAATTTTGAAGAAGCTTTAAGCCAGGCGCAGGAGTTTTTAGCCAAGCGTCCTAATTCGGAGTTCTTAAGTGTCATTTATTTAAAACTTGCTCGGGCTAATTTCAAGCTTTCCAATTGGGATAGGGCTTATCGTTATTTGAAAAAAATTATTCATGATTTTCCAAAAAGTTTTGAAGCGCATACCGCCGGTCAGCTTTTGCACGAAAAACGTTATTTTGCTATTCAAGTTGGTTCTTTTTTGGATCGATCGCGGGCAATGACTTTAGCTGAAGAGTTAAAGAATAAAGGTGAGTACGCTTATCTTGTGGAAACGCAAGACAAGGAAGGCCGTGTTTTTTATCGTGTGCGTGTCGGGCAGTTAAAAAGTTTAGATGAGGCTAACCGCATGCAAGAGCATTTGAGTAATCAGGGTTACCCTACGCATATTTATCCTTGAAATCATACGTTTCGAAAAAAATAATTTTTATTGTTGGGCCGACGGCGGTTGGGAAAACGGATGTTGCGCTGGCACTTAGCCATCAATTGCCTTGCGAGATTGTCTCTTGCGACTCGATGCAGGTGTATCGCGAAATTTCGATTGCAACCAGTAAACCGACTATTGATGAGCAAAAAAAAGTTGTGCATCATCTTTTAGATGTTGTTGGTGTTGACGAAAAGTTTGATGTGGCGATGTTTAATAAAGCCGCACAATGTGCGATTAAAAGCATTGAGTCTCATGGTAAGCATCCTTTGGTCGTTGGTGGCAGCGGGATGTATATGCAGGTTTTGCTTGACGGAATTTTTGAAATAGACAACTCTGATCTTGCACTGCGAAAAGAATTAGAAGCTCGTGCAGAACGCCAAGGGGCGGCTAGTCTTTATGAACAATTAAAAAGTGTTGATCCGCAGGGGGCGTCTAAGATCCATCCTAATGATTTAAGGCGCATTGTACGTGCTTTAGAAGTTTTTGAATTAACTCAGACTCCCATATCAGAGTTGCAAAAGAAACGCTCTGGCTTGTGGGAAAATTATTCTGTTGTTATTTTTGGACTTGATCGTTCGCGTCAAGAGCTTTATGAAAGGATTAATACTCGCGTTGAAAAAATGTTTCAACAAGGTTTAGTCGACGAAGTTAAAGCTATTATGGGTCGCAATTTAAGTTTGACAGTCCGACGGATTATTGGCGTACGGGAAGTTTTAGCGTATTTAAATGGTCAATGTGATTTGGAATTTGCCAAGGAACTAATCAAGAAAAACACACGCAATTTTGCCAAGCGTCAATTGACGTGGTTTCGTAAAGATAAACGCATCCAGTGGATTACCGTTAGTAAATCCCAGAGTGCAGAAAATATTGCGGCAGAGATTTTAAAAACAGTAAGGCAAACATCAAATCGTTAGAAAAAGTTTTGTTGGTTATTGTTCAGATTAAGGCCGATCGCAGCAACTGGACGGCTGATGATTTGGCGATGGAAATGGAGGAATTAGTCAATGCCTGTTATGGCGTTGTCGTCGATAAAGTCTTTTGCCGGCTTGAACAAGTAACTCCAAGTTTGTTCTTAGGCGAAGGCAAGGTCAAAGAGATTGCAGAGCCTGTGTTAGCCAAGGATATCAATACCGTCATTATTAATCATGATTTAAAGGGAAGCCAACAGCGCAATCTTGAGGAAGCTATTGGCAAAAAAGTCATCGATCGAACACAACTCATTTTAGATATTTTTGCCCGACGAGCTAAAAGCCAAGAGGGCAAAATGCAGGTCGAGTTAGCGCAGTTAGAATATTTGTTGCCGCGCTTGGTAGGTCAAGGTGTTGAGCTTTCACGGCTTGGCGGCGGCATTGGCACGATGGGGCCGGGTGAGACGAAGCTCGAAATGGACCGCCGAAAAATTCGTGAACGCGTGGATCGGCTACGGCATGATCTAAAGGAAGTTAGTTCAGATCGTTTCTTGCGTCGTAAAAAACGCCAAGATGATGGGGTGCCGCTGGTTTCACTGGTCGGGTATACTAATGCGGGCAAGTCCACACTTTTAAATACATTAACGCAAGCTGGACAAGTGACGCACGATGGGCTTTTTACAACGCTTGATTCTTTGTCGCGTCAACTGGTTTTGCCAAACCATCAAAAAATTGTTCTTTCGGATACCGTCGGGTTTTTGCATGAATTGCCGCATCACTTGATTGAATCATTTAAAGCGACTTTAGAAGAAACAGCGTCGGCGGATCTTTTGATCCATGTTTTAGATGTCAGCCATCCTAAGTTTCGCAACCTTTATGATTCGGTGGTCGCTGTTTTGCGTGAACTTGATGCGCATGATAAACCGATGATCACAGTTTTAAACAAAATTGATCGGTTAGCCGATAAAAGTGTGGTGCAGGAAATCAAGATGGCTTTTAAAAATCCGGTGGCTATTTCTGCGCTCAGTGGTGAAAATATTTCTGGTCTTTTAGCTGAGATTTCTTTACAGTTGTCTTCTTTGATGGAAACCATTGAAGTGGCCTTGCCTTTGGATCGTATGGATTTGGTTAATCTGGCGCACAAGGAAGGCAATGTCCACGCGATTGCTTACGATGCTGATGCTGTGCGTTTGTCGGTGTCTTTGCCAAAAAAGTTTGCAGGACTGTTGCAAAAATTTAGTCTTAAAGGTTGAAAGGAGAATTTTATGCAGTTTGATAAATTTACAGTTAAAAGTCAGCAGGCTATTCAAGCGGCTTTGCAAATTGCCCAAGAAAATAATCATCAGCAAATTGAACCTGTGCATCTTTCTTGCGCTCTCGTAGAAGACCAAGAAGGTTTGGTTGTGCCGATTTTAGAGCAAGTTGGTGTTTCTCCCAAGGCGCTATTGACGATTCTTAAGAAAGAGCTTCATAAGCTTTCGGAAGTTGAAGGCCAAGCGCCTTTTATTTCGAATCGTTTGAATAAAATATTAACGGACTCGCAAAAAATTGCTGTTCAGATGAAAGATGAGTTTACTTCGCAGGAACATATTCTTTTGGCGCTTTTTCGTGATCGCGAAACGATGCTTAGCAAAGAGCTTGTCCGTCACGGGATTGATGAAGAGGCCTTATTAAAAATTTTAAAAAATATTCGTGGCGGACAAAATGTGACCGATGCTAATGCCGAAGGAAAATATCAAGCTCTGCAAAAATATGCGCGGGACTTGACGGATTTGGCCAGCAAGGGAAAGCTCGATCCGGTTATTGGGCGTGATGAGCAGATTAGGCGCGTTATTCAAGTTCTTTCTCGGCGGACAAAAAATAATCCGGTTTTAATCGGTGAGCCGGGCGTGGGCAAGACAGCCATTGCCGAAGGTTTGGCCTTGCGGATTTTTTCAGAAGATGTTCCCGAAGGTTTAAAAAATAAAAAAGTAATGTCGTTGGATATGGGTGCTTTGGTGGCGGGGGCTAAATTTCGGGGTGAGTTTGAGGAACGTTTAAAGGCTGTGCTTAAGGAAGTCGAATCTAAAAGTGGTGAGGTCATCCTTTTTATTGACGAGTTGCATACCATCGTCGGTGCTGGTGCCGCAGAGGGGTCAATGGATGCGTCTAATCTTTTAAAGCCGGCTTTAGCGCGCGGGGCATTGCGTTGCATCGGAGCAACGACACTTGATGAATACCGCAAACACATCGAGAAAGATGCGGCGCTGGAACGGCGTTTTCAGCCGGTTATGGTCAATGAACCCAGCGTCGAGGATACAATTGCGATTTTACGCGGGCTTAAGGAACGCTATGAAGTGCATCACGGTGTGCGTATTATGGACTCCGCTTTGATTGCCGCAGCGACGATGTCTGACCGTTATATTACGGAACGTTTTTTGCCGGATAAGGCCATTGATTTGATTGATGAAGCTGCATCCGGTTTGCGTATTGAAATTGACAGCATGCCTCAAGAGTTGGACGTTAATGAACGGCGTATTCGTCAGTTGGAGATTGAGCGTCAGGCATTAAAAAAAGAAAAAGATGAAGCTTCTAAAGAGCGTTTGAAAAGGTTGGAAAGTGAATTAGAAGAGCTAAAGGGTGAAAATAAAAAATTGCGCCTGCGCTGGCAAGGCGAAAAAGAAATTATCAATAAAAGCCGTGCGATCAAGTCGCAAATTGAGTCTTTAAAAGTCGAAGAAGTCAAGGCCGAGAAGCTCGGTAATTTGGATCGTGTCGCCGAGATTCGTTATGGGCTTTTGGTTAATCTCGAAAAGGATTTGTTGGCACAAAATAAGGAACTGATCCGTTTACAAAAAGAAGGGTCGCTTTTAAAAGAAGAAGTCGATGAACAGGACATTGCCGAAATCGTTTCTAAATGGACGCACATTCCAATGACAAAATTGATACAAGGCGAAACACAAAAGCTTATTACGATTGAAAAAGTTCTTAAAGAACGTGTCGTTGGTCAAGATGAAGCTATTGATCTGATTGCATCTGCTATCCGTCGGTCGCGTACAGGTTTGAGTAATCCTAATCGCCCGATTGGGACTTTCCTTTTTGTTGGGCCTACTGGCGTCGGTAAGACCGAATTGGCCAAATCTTTGGCGTGGTTTTCGGTTGATAATGAGC
>CAZNNZ010000028.1:10086-16795 GCA_964574575.1 uncultured Planctomycetales bacterium | reverse complement strand
GGCCACCGTTTTGACGATGTTTCAAAGACCATTGGCTCCCAAGGTTATGTTACCGCGCCTGTCAAAATAGGAAACAATGTCTGGTTGGGTGCCAAAGTGACGGTTCTAAAGGGTGTGACCATTGGCGATGGGGTGATTGTCGGCGCTAACTCGTTAGTTTCCAAAGACTTGCCATCTAACTCGATCTGCGGCGGCGTCCCGGCAAAAGTGATAAAGATGCGGGGATGACAAGGCGTGGGGTATAAATCCCCTCTTCGCTTGGAGGCTGAGTCAGATAAAAAAAATTTGTGTCATTGCGAGGAGCGAAGCGACGAAGCAATCTCGTTGAGTAATGAGATTGCCGCGCCCCTTCGGGGCTCGCAATGACGTTAATTGGGACTAGCCATTGGCCGGATGATCGTCGAGCGGCAAAAAAAGTTTACGCTATTTGACAAAGAGTCCATCAGGGTGTATCTTTGTATACAAAGGTAAACATATATTTACAGAGGTATATATAGAGATATGAAAGTAAACAATCCTTTAAGCACGATATTAAATAGCAAGGTCAAAATTGAGTGCCTGCGGCATCTGTGCAATTACTCCACAGAACTTAACGGCAGGCAGTTGGCTAAGTTTTTAAAAATTACACCAAAGTCTATTCATAAGGCGATGAGCGCTTTAGTTTATGAAGGTGTGGTTAATTTAAATTCGCATGGAAATTCTTTTGGGTATTCAGTGAATAAAGAAAAATGGATTACTAGCCGTTTGTTGTTGCCGTTATTTGCGAATGAAAAGATTTTCTTAGAGACGATCATTGAACAAATAAAGACTCAGATTACAGCATCGGTTTTTAAAAAGAATATCTTGTCAGTTGTTTTGTTTGGTAGTGTTCAAAAAAAGGAAGATAAAAGCCGCAGTGATTTTGATATTTTTCTTTTGATTGATAAGGAAAGTAACGTCAGTGCCGTCGAAGAAGAAATAGAAAAGATTGGAACAAATTTGGCGAAAGTTTACGGGATTGCCTTAGAACCTTATGTTAAAAGTTTAAGTTCTTTTAAGAAGGATAAATCTTTGGACGTTATCAAATCTATTTTGTCATCTTATCAGCTTATTTATGGACAGGAGTTAACAAAATATGTCCGCTAAACAAGCACAGCGATTTTATGACTGGGCTATCAAGCAACTGCCTTGATGCGCAACGTTAAGCAGGGTTTCTTTCCTCAAGTCTGTCTATATGAAATTGTACTTGCGTTTAGCCGGATCGGCTAGCCGGATGGTCGTTTCGAATGATACGAGGGAAGCTTATACTAAAAAAATCGGTTCGGTGACCATTAAATATGTCAATCTTGCAGACTGTATCGCCATTCTAAAAGACATTCTGTAAAAGCGGCTCCTTGCGGTATGGAACATGGCTATTTCAAGTTTTAAGTTTGAATTAGTCATATACCTATTGTTTGTAAATTGATTGTCATTCCCGTAAAAATTTTGTCATTCCCGCGAAAGCGGGAATCCAGGTTCTAAGAATGCACGGCGCGGGGGATTCTTGATAAATATCCTCAATATAGCTAATTATATTAGTCATATATTGACATGATGTTAAGTAGATGCTATCTTATACTTGATGAATACGTTGTTTATGGCTATCTTTATTGGTTATTTGTCAGCAAGGAGTCAATTGAATGAAAATATCTGATTTTCTTTTTCAGCATAAGGTATTTCGGCTCGAGGAATTGGACCAATACCTATCCGGAGATGGTAAAAATAATCATCATACTCGTAATAATCTTCTTCGATATTATCAAAGTAAAGGGCGGCTCATTTCAGTTCGCCGTGGGCTCTATTTAGTTGTGCCGCCCGGCAGTTCTTTGAACGAAGTATCCTTCGACGCGTATCTTTTGGCCGCAAAAATGACACCCGATGCTGTTTTGGGGTATCACACGGCGTTAGAGTTTTTTGGGAAGGCTAATTCAGTTTTTTTCGTGTGTCATTATTTATCAGGATATCGGTCACAGCCACTGCAGTTTCGTTCAAATACGTTTACGGCGGTAACTGTTCCGCGGGTGCTGCATGTTAAAGGTAAAGAACTTTTTGGGATAACAACTCGTGAGCGCGATGGAGTACAAATACGCGTCACAAATTTTGAGCGAACATTGGTTGATGTTTTGGATCGTCCTGAGTTATCCGGAAGCTGGGAAGAAAAATGGCGGTCATTAGAAAATATTGAGTTTTTTGATATCGATCAAGTTGTCGAATATGTTCAACTTTTAGATAATGCGACAACAGCCGCTAAGGTTGGTTTTTTTCTACAACAGCATAAAGAGCAGTTAATGGTTGATGATAAATATCTTAATAAATTAAAGGCCCTCTGCCCTAAAAGTCCACATTATCTTGACGGACATTCTGGTAAAGAGAACCGCCTTATCAAGGAATGGAACTTAATAGTCCCAGAGCAAATCCTTCGTAAAACTTGGGAAGAGATCTTATGAAGTATTCATTATCCGAGATAAATTCGATTGGCAAAGAGACGGGATTTAATGAGATTGTCATTGAGAAAGTTTTACATTTGCTGAATTTGATGAATATGCTCAATTCGCACCCCTTTTTAAAGGGTAAACTTGCTCTCAAGGGCGGGACGGCTTTAAATTTATTTATTTTCGATATTCCCCGGCTATCGGTGGACATTGATTTAAATTATATAGGGACATTGGACCTTAAAGAAATGATCGCTGATCGGCCAAAGGTCGAACAGGCTCTGCAAGCTGTTTTTGAGCGGGAAGGTTTTGCGATTAAGCGTGTGCCCAGTGACCATGCTGGAGGCAAGTGGCGGCTGACATATCAGAGTTACACAGGGGACACGGACAACCTCGAAGTTGATCTAAATTTTATGTTTCGACAGCCATTATGGGATGTGGTGTATATGGATTCTCGTCGGCTTGGAAAATTTCAGGCAATAAATGTTCCAGTTTTTAATATTAATGAACTTTATGCCGGAAAACTTGCCGCATTATTTTCAAGAAAGCAAGCCAGAGACCTTTTTGATGCGCATCAATTGTTGAATTTGTCTGAAAAAATCGATCGCGATAATTTGCGCTTAGCTTTTGTAGTTTATGGAGCGATGAATCGCAAAGATTGGCGTACCTTGTCGTTGGACGATATTTCCTTTGAAGCTAATGATTTAAAACAGAAACTTTTTCCAGTTTTGCGATCGCAAATTGTGCAAGAACGAGAACCAGCTCTTAAGTTGGCAGAAGGATTGGTTGTCAAATGTCGCAAGATGCTTTCGGTTGTCTATCCTTTGGCGGATCATGAAATAAAATTTTTGGATTCAATTCTAGATAAAGGGGAAATTAAGCCCGAATTACTGACCGACAAGAAGTTATTGCAAGAGCGAATTGCTTGCCATCCGATGCTTAATTGGAAAGCTCTGAATGTTAAGAAAAATGCTTAAGTTAAGTGATGAGCCAGAGAATTTCAATCTCAATTCCGTACTTAAACGGAACAATAAGCCGATGAAAAATTTAGAGAATAAGAATATAAAACGCAATAAAAATCAGGGAATAGTGCAATTAGCAAAGAGTTTTCAGGCTTTGATTAAAAAAGCTGTGATTATATATGAAGGTGAGGTTGATGAAATTGTCAGTTCCCGTTGTCGAGACAAACGCCGGATAGAAAACACCCTTGATTTGATGCTTGGTTTTTGTTACCACCAGGATATGCTTGCGCTATATAGAAAACTTTGCAGATATTATTATGGCATTGATCAAAATGCTACGGCAGAATATGTCCGCGAGTATCGTGATATGTGGGATTCGGATGCCAAAGCAGGTAATTAAGCTTATTTCAAAAGATTTGATGTTGGCCGCGGAATCCTTAGCAAAAGTGATCAAGATGCGGGAATGCTTATGACTTTTATAAAGTCAACTATGCTTTAGTCGTGACTAATCTAAAATTTGTTTAAAAAAAAGACAAAATAAATGTTATTCAACTCACTGACATTCTTAATTTTTTTCTCGGTAGTCTATATTTTATATAAACTTAGCCGCGGGCATTTGCGTTGGCAAAATATTTTGCTGTTTGTTGCCAGCTATGTTTTTTATGGCTGGTGGGACAGTCGGTTTTTGTTTTTGATCACTTTCTCGACGGTAGTGGATTTTAATTGCGGCTTGGCCATTGATCGGCCTCAATTTAACTGGGCGATACGCATTAAGTCGTTTGCTTTGATTTTGTCCACCGGGATTTTGTTTTTACTTTTGAGTTTGTTCCCTAAAGCGCAGGCATCTGCTGGTGTACCTTGGCATGCGGTTAATTACCAGTTTATTCCTTACGTGGCAGGAGTATTGGCGTATTTTACGTTTTTATATATTCTTGAAAAGTTTAGCAGAAGCTGGGATCAAAGCCTTCGCCGCAAAACTTTTTTGATTCTTAGTATTGTCACGGATTTGTCGACCATTGCCGTTTTTAAATATTACAATTTTTTTGCCGAAAGTTTTGTTGCGGTATTAAATAATTTCTTTGGCGCACATGTGGCGTTTTCGGCGGTTGCGATTATTTTACCTATTGGGATTTCATTTCATATTTTTCAAACCTTAAGTTATACCGTCGACGTTTATCGCAAGGAGTTAAAGGCTACCGACCGTTTGTTTGTTTACGCGACGTATTTGTCCTTTTTCCCTCAACTTTTGGCTGGGCCTATTCAGCGAGGCAAACATCTTTTGCCGCAGTTTCTTAAAGAAAGGCCTGTGGTTACCAGAGAGGAAATCAGGTACGCGCTGTGGTTGATTGTTTGGGGCTTATATAAAAAAGTTGTCGTCGCTGACAATATGGCGCGGATTGTTAACACGCCTTTTGGGCCTTTTGACCAAGGGAATTTTAGTTTGCCCCAAGTCGGGTTTCGTCTTCTTGTCGCGGTCTATGCGTTTGCGTTTCAGATTTATGGAGACTTTTCTGGTTATACGGACATGGCGCGGGGGATTGCGAAGCTTTTGGGGTTTGACTTAACGCTTAATTTTAATCTCCCATACTTTGCACGAACGCCTTCGGATTTTTGGAAACGCTGGCATATCACGCTCTCGTCATGGTTAAGGGATTATCTGTATATTCCGTTAGGCGGCAATCGTAAAGGCGGCTTGCTGACGTATTGGAACCTCATGCTAACGATGCTTTTAGGCGGGCTTTGGCATGGAGCGTCGTGGACTTTTATATTGTGGGGATTTTTTCACGGTTTTATTCTTTGCGTGTATCGGTTTTTTAGAATTAGTGAGGACAAAAAATTTGCTTCTTGGGGAATCCCTTTTTTACAGGGTGTTTTTATGTTTCATTTGACATGCTTAGGATGGCTCATCTTTCGTGCGCGTAATATTCAGACGGTCGGGATATTTTTACGGTCGATATTTACGAATTTTCATGTTTCAGGTTTAGCCTGGCAAAATTTCTTTGAGCTTATCCAGTTTTCGTGGTTTTTGATTATTTTCCAAATTGTTCAAGGATCGACGGGAAATTTGAATCCCCTAAAAGAAAGGCACTGGTTTATCAAATTAACAGTGTATATTTTTGTTCTCATGTCGATTTTAAGTTTTGGCAGTGCCAAAGCCCAAGAATTTATTTATTTTGCATTTTAGGAAACGATTGCAATGCTAATTAAAAAATTATTATCTATTTTAAAAGGTCTGTTTATCGTCGCATATCTCTTAGTTTTTGGAGAAATGTTTTTGCGTATCTTGGCACCTTTTCCGCTTTTGCCGCGCTATATTTGTGCGACTGATTTTGGAATACGGGGCAATTTGCCAAATTTTAGTTATTGGCACAAAACCGCCGAGTACAAGATTAACATTCGCACCAATTCTAAGGGAATACGCGCTGACCGTGAGATCCCGTATGCCAAGCCCGCTGGTGTCAAGCGGATCGTTGTCCTCGGGGATTCTTTTGGGATGGGCTATGAGGTAAGTTTAGAAGATTCGTTTTTAAGTGTATTGGAGAGAACGCTTAATCATGCCGGCAAAAACGTTGAGGTTGTTAATTTGAGTGTTTCTGGTCACGGCAATGCCGAGGAATTGATCATGTTACAGAACGAAGGATTTAAATATAATCCTGATGTGGTTCTTTTGGCTTGGCAAAAGACGGACCTCAATGATAATGTGCGCTCAAATTTATTTGGAATAAAGGATGAAAAATTAATAGTTAAGTCAAAAGAGTATCTGCCTGCGGTAAAAACAAGAGAATTCCTGTATCGTTTCCCACTATATATTTGGCTAGAAAATAATAGTCATTTGTATTCTTGGATTCGAGAAAAAACCGCCGCTTTGACTAAAGAAGTTTTGGTGAGTATAAGTGGTTTTAAAGTATCTTCAGGGCAAAGTGATTTAAAGGATTTAGGTCCCAAAGTCAGCTATGAGGATAAGTTGACTATTGCTTTATTAAAAGAAACACAATGGCAAGTTGAGCAGAGAGGAGCTAAGTTTTTTGTTTTTGTGATTCCGGATCCTGCTCCACCGGCAGGTTTTACTTTGGCTTTCCCACATCAATTATTGCAGACGCCTGATACGATGCAGATTATAAACGTGATTCCTGAATTAGAAAAATATAAAAACGATCGGTTGTATTGGGATAAATCGCACTGGCATTTTACCCCGCGAGCTTGCGGTATTGTTGGACGAAATATTGCTAAATATATGCTCGAAAATGAAATAATTTAAGTATTATGACAAGAGGAAAAACATGATGACTAAAAAAA
>CAZNNZ010000028.1:0-10076 GCA_964574575.1 uncultured Planctomycetales bacterium | reverse complement strand
AGGCAAGATATTGCCATATGCTCTAGCTGTTTCAAAATCCTTCATATCATCAAAACCCTTAATCTCGGCGGAGCGGAGACGAATCTGCTTAATTTGATTCAATCGGCGGATAAAGAAAAGTTTGAAATGCATATCGGGTATTCTTTTGGCGGTGAGATTGAAAGAGATTTTATTAAAGCAGGGGCGCGGCTTTTTAAATACGCCAAGCATAATCATAGGGTCCAAAGTTTGGCTTCGCTTTTGATTGTCGGCCGCATCTGGTGGTATCTTGTCAGTAACAAAATTGATCTTGTACATACCCATACTTTTAGCGGACATATTTGGGGCGCTCTGGCCGCTAAGCTCGCTGGTAAAAAGATTATTGAGCATGTCCATGATTTTCGCTATTGTGATCCGCAGGAGTTGGTAAGGCGGCGGGGAGTTAACAAACAATATCGCTTCATTCGATTATTTCAAAATATTTCTGACCGTGTGATTGTTTTGACCAAACAAAATTTTGATTTTTTAATCAAGGGGAAATATTATCCCGCGAATAAAGTGATTGAACAGCAGAACGGGATTCCGATGAGTTCTTTTGCGGTTAGCCAAGATGAAAGGATCACGATTACAGCGCGTTTGGGTATTCGAAGTGACGCACAGATTATTTTAACGCCGGTGCGTGTCGCACCCGAGAAGAATGTGGATTTGATTTTGCGCATTGCTGCGGCAGTTAAGAAAGCTAATCCCAACGTCATTTTTCTTATCGCCGGTGATGGACCTTTGTTTAAAGAATATAAAGACTTCGTTGAGGGAAAGCATTTTGGTGAGTATGTTAAGTTTATTGGTTTTTATCGGGACATCCGTCAGTTATTGGCAGTCAGCGATATTATGCTTTTGCCGTCGTTCTTGGAGCTTCATTCGATTGCGATTTTAGAGGCAATGAGTATGAAAGTGCCGGTGGTTGTTTCAGCGGATGTTGGCTGCAACAGTGAGTTCATTGAGGACGGCAAAAACGGAATGCTCTGTGACCCGTTTACCGAAAATGGTTGGGTAGAGGCGATTACTCGATTGTTGTCGGACAAAAGTTATCAACAATTAGTCGGTCAGGCAGGGTATCAGACGTGTGTGCAGATGTTTGATATTAAAATTACCGCCGATAAATTTTCAAAATTATATTATGAATTGATGAAAAAATCATGATGCCTCTGATTATTACATTTTTAATTGCACTTTTTACGGGCGGATTTATTTTGATATTTTCTCCAGTTTTTATCCGCAATACAGCATTTCTTGCGGCTTTGCCTGTTGTCTGTTTTGCTTTTATTATTGCTTTAGTTCGACCAGTTGCTGTTGTTTATGGGATCATTTATTCTCGGGTTCTTTTGGAATCTTTGTTAGATAAGAGTCGTACAGATCTCGGTGGAATGAGTATTGGCCTTGGATCAGCTTTCAATTTGATGGTTTTGATTTTTGCTTTGGTTATGAGTTTTCAGTATCGGCATCGTTTGCCAAAAATCAGTTTTTTGAAATATTGGTTTATTTATCTTGGCATCACACTTGCAGCAGTTTTTTATTCCCCTGCGCCAGCTTTTGCTTTTCGGATGTTTTTAAATCTTGCCACTTATGGCGCGATGGGGATCATCCCGTTTTTCTTGATCAATTCGCGGCAAACGCGAAATAATTGGTTAAAGCATTTGGTGTGGGCTTGTGTTTTGCCTGTTTTGGCGGCAGACCTGGATTTGCTAAGAGGGGGAACAGTCAATTGGGTTGGGATGCGAATCATGGGTACGTTTGCACACCCGAATATTTTGGGATTTTATCTGACTTTTGTTATTGCCCTCGTTTTCTTGGTTTTGAAAAATAAAGAATTTAATTTGTCCCGAGGTGTGCAGATAGTATTGAAAGTCTTTCTATTAAATGTATTTTTACTATTACTGTTTACAAAAGGTCGTAATGCTTGGCTTGCTTGCTGGTTATTCTTTTTTATTTATGGTTTGATTAAGGAAAGGCGGTATCTTTTCTTTACTCTGGCTTTGCCGCCGTTTTTATTATTTATTCCCGAATTTTCTTATCGTATTATTGAGCTTTTACAAGGCGACAAAGCTTTAAGTGATGATCCTAATCAACTTAACTCGTGGGCGTGGCGGGTGCATTTATGGAAAGATGCGATGGTTTGGATTTTCAAAAATCCATTGTGGGGGCATGGGTTTACATCTTTTAAGACTCTTTCGCCAAAATTTGCTGATTTTCTTGGTGGGGTGGAGTCTGGGGCGCATAATGTTTATGTTGAAATTCTTTTTGAAGCTGGGCTTTTGGGTTTGGCTGCGTATTGTTCGATTTATTTTAGTGTCATAAAAAGATTTTGGATGGGATTAAAGAATCGGGTTGAGAGTGTTTCGCGGGAGTCGGCGATTCTTTTAGCTTATGTGATCACTTATCTTGTCGTATGTATAGCGGATAATTTGCAATATTATTTATCCCTTAATTGGTATGTTTGGTTTTTTATCGGTTGTATGCTCGTTCCTATCGAACCACCGGGTGCGGATAAGAGTACGATTATCAAAGAAAAAATTCTTGAGTAATCTTGTGGGCATGAAGTTCTTTATTATTCCATCTTATAATTCCCTTTCAAAACTGCCTAAAAATTATTTTGGCAGGCGTGCTTGACGCAAGGCTTTACGCATAGTATCATTGGTTACAGTAACGGGGGTTACTATAATGAAATTTTATGATCGAGAAGACGAACTAAATCAGCTTAAGAGGGTATTAGAACAGACAAAAGATAGTGCTCGCATGACTGTTTTGACCGGTCGCAGGCGGGTGGGAAAGACTTTACTTTCTTTAGAATTTGTCAAAGAACAAAAATATCTTTACTTTTTTGTTGTCAAAAAAGCAGAAGCATTGCTTTGCGGCGAGTGCGTTGAAGAGATTAAAAAAGTATTTCCTCACGTGCCTGTTATTGGTCAGATACGGCATTTTAAAGATGTTTTTCAATTGCTTTTGCAGATAGCCCAAAAAGAACGTTTTACTTTGATCGTCGATGAGTTTCAGGAGTTTTATAACATTGACACCTCGATTTATTCCGAAATACAAAAGTTGTGGGATATTAATAAGTCTCTTTGTCATTTAAATGTGATTTTTGTTGGCTCGGTCTATTCCTTGATGCATAAGATATTTCAAAATTCTAAAGAGCCATTATTTAATCGCGCCGATCGGATTATTTCGGTGGGAGCTTTTTCTGTCAAAACAATGAATCTTATTCTGCGCGACTATAAGATTAAAGATCCCCAAGTGTTGTTTGATTATTATGTTTTGACCGGCGGAATGCCAAAATATATTGATCTGTTCGTCGAGAATAAAGCGTTTTTATTCTCGGATATCTTTGATCTTATTATCGAAAATAATTCTCCTTTTATTTATGAAGGAAAAAATCTGTTGATTGAGGAATTTGGCAAAGAATACGGAACATATTTTTCAATTCTGGAACTTATTTCTTTAGGAAAGACAGCTCGCTCAGAGATCGAGTCTATTTTAGAATCCGATGTCGGCGGGTATCTTAACCGTCTTGAAAGAGACTATGCCATTATTGCCAAGTATAAGCCGATTAACGCTAAGCCAAATTCAAGATTTCAGAAGTACCGTATTGTGGATAATTTCTTAAATTTTTGGTTTCGTTTTATCTATCGCAACCGTTCTGCCATTGAAACAGGGAATTTTGCCTATATCAAAGAAGTGATCAATCGTGATTACTCGACGTATTGTGGAAAAGTTTTGGAGCGTTTTTATCATGATCTTTTTGCCCAAACAAACAAATATAATGTGTTAGGTTCCTATTGGGAAAAAGGAAATCAAAATGAAATTGATTTAGTCGCCGTCAATGATATTAAAAAAGAAGTGGTTGTCGCCGAGGTTAAGTTAAATAAGCAAAGGGTTGATTTAAAAGCTCTCGAGCAAAAAGCCGCACGCCTGGTGGCGGATTATTCTGGGTATAAATTCGAATTTTTAAGTTTAAGCCTTGCCGATGTGAAAGATTATTTAGGATAGAGAGTAGCCATTATGACATCTTTTATCATTCCATCTTACAATTCTCTTGCAACATTGCCTAAGACGCTAGAAAGTTTGCTTAAACAGTCGGGCGATCAATTTGAAATTATTATTGTGGATTCTTCCGACGATGAGGCTGTAAAAAAGCAGACCAGTTTATTTGCTTCGGATCGCGTTAAGGTCATTTCTCTTGATAAAAAAACCGGTCCCGCACAAGGCCGTAATGTTGGGGCCCGCGAGGCAAAAGGCGAACTATTGTGCTTTATTGACAGTGATGTGGTGTTGGCTGACGATTGGTTAAAGGAAATTTTGTCGGCTTACGCACAAGGTTGCTTTGCCGGCGGCGGAGCGGTTGATATCCATCAGTCTCAAAGCATGAATAATTTAGCGTGGGCACAATTGTGCTTGCAGTTTAATGAATCATTGCCATTTGGCAACCGACGTGAAATTAGCCTTTTACCAGCTTGCAATATGTTTTGTGAGCGCAAACTTTTTTTGGATGTCGGCGGTTTTCCAGATATGCGTGCTTCTGAAGATGTTGTTTTTTGTTTAAAGTTGCGTCAAAAGAATTCTTTGTGGTTTGTCCCTGAGGCGCGAGCGTATCATATCTTTAGAGAATCCATAGAAGCGTATCGCAAAAATCAGATTCTTTTAGGAAAATATATTTTACTTTATCGTCGTGATTATTTGAAAAGTTGGTATTATCAAGGGCTTTGGCCGCTTTTATTTTTGCCGGTTTTTGTTGTCATCAAGTTTTGCCGGATGTTCTCGCGCATTCAAAAGAATAATAAAACATATCGCAAAAAGTTTTATGAGGTTTTGCCTTTGTATTTATTAGGGCTATGGTATTGGTCGGTTGGTTTTTTGGGGGCAGTTATCAAAAGGGGAGAAAAGCTATGAAAGAAAGAATTAATATTGGCGGCGTCATGATTGATAATTTAACGATTGATGAATTTCTTCTAGAGTGCGATGAGCTGGTAGCCAAGCGCCAGCCGGTTTATGTGATTACGCCCAATGTGGATCATGTCATTAAATTTCAAAAAGACGCTGACTTTCGTCGAGTTTATGATCAGGCCGCTTTGGTTGTTGCGGACGGTGTGCCGCTTTTGTGGGCGGCCAAGTTTTTGGGGACGCCGTTAAAGGAAAAGATTTCTGGATCGGACATTTTGCCTCTGATTTGTCGGGAGGCGGCCCAAAAGGGTTTTCGGCTGTTTTTTATGGGTGGACGACCGCAAGCGGCCGAAATTGCGGCAAAAAAATTAGGTGAAAAATTCCTCGGTTTGCAGATTGTGGGGACGTATTGTCCGCCTTTTGGTTTTGAAAAGGATGATGCAGAGAACCAAAAGATTATTGATTTGCTCGATCAATCAAAACCGGACATTCTTTTTGTGGGTCTTGGCGCACCTAAGCAGGAAAAATGGGTCAATCGGTTTTATACCCAGTATAAGGTCCCGTTGTCTATCGGCGTGGGCGTTTCGTTTGAATTTGCCGCTGGTATGGTTAACCGTGCTCCACTTTGGATGCAAAATGTTGGCTTAGAATGGTTTTGGCGCATCCTTATGGAACCGGGACGTTTGTGGCGCCGCTACTTAATTGATGATATGCAATTTTTCCCCCTAATCTTTAAGCAAAAATTCAGCAAAAAATCCATCCCCCCGCGCTGATGCGTAAATAAAATCTACATGTATTGCATTTAGTTAACATATATGTTATCTTATTGCTATGGAATTTAGTCATTTTCTTAATAAAGCTCAACAATTGCCTGTTTTAGACACAAGAGTTCTTACTGGCCTAAGTAAAGATGCTTTGTCGTTTAGGGTTCAAATTAGCCGTTGGGTTAAGTCTGGGAAATTAATTCAGCTTAAAAGAGCAATGTATTTGCTTGCCCCGCCTTACCGTAAAATTTTCCCTTCGCAATTGTATATCGCTTCTGTCCTCAAAAGTCCGTCCTACATTAGTTTAGAGAAAGCATTTGAATTTTATGGTCTTATTCCTGAACGGGTCATTGTCAACACGTCGGTTACTACTAAGCGCCCAGAAAAATTTGAAACCCCGGCAGGCCGTTATGAGTATCAGCATGTTAAGCCTTCTTTGTTTTGGGGGTATACGGCAGTTAATTGGGATGGACAAACAGTTTTTATGGCTACACCAGAAAAAGCATTGTTGGATTTCTTTTATTTAAGGCATGTTGAAGTTTCGATGGATTACTTGATTGAAATGCGTTTGCAAAATGTCGAAGTTATTAATACGGATAAGTTGGTCGAAGATGCGAAGCGTTTTAAAAAAAAGAATTTATTGCGTATTGTTCAACTTATTATTGAGTATATTAAAAATGAAACCCAAGGGACAAAAACATTATGAAAGATTATTGTTTGCAATTAGTAGCCGCGCAAAAATCCGACACTGCTAAGTACAATATTATGAGGGAGTATTTGCAAGCTTATGTTTTAAAGATTATGCATGAGCGCAAGGCTTTTGCGTCGTTAGCTTTTGTCGGCGGGACTGCGTTGAGGTTTTTGTATGACTTGCCGCGTTTTTCAGAAGATCTCGATTTTTCATTACACCAAGAGCAAGTCCTGCCGTTTGGTCAGTTAATGGGTCTGGTCAAAAACGAATTTGTTCTCGCTGGTTATGACACAGAAGTTAATTACGATGAGAGCAAAACTGTTCATTCTGCTTTTGTAAAATTTCAAGGGCTCTTATATGAGGCTAAGCTTTCGCCGATGAAAAGCCAAAAGAATTCGATTAAGATTGAGGTTGATACAAAGCCTCCAGCGGGAGCCATCATTGTAACGCAGATTGTAAATAAATTTTTCCCTATTGCGTTTACGACGTATGATTTACCGTCTTTATTATCTGGGAAGATGCATGCGCTTTTGAGTCGCAAATATACCAAGGGCAGAGATTATTTTGATATTGCCTGGTATTTGTCGCGTTTTAAGGACTTATCGCCAAACTTTAGTCTTCTTCATAATGCTTTAGCGCAAACAGGATTTCCAACGCAGGATAATTGGCGCGAATATTTAAGCGATGTTGTTCAAAAAGCAGATTGGCAAGTAGTTTATAAAGATGCGTCAGCATTTTTGGAAGAAACGCAGAGCATGGACGTTTTTACAAAAGAAAATGTTCTACAGATTATTTTGGCGGGGAAGAACTAGGGTTACTTCCCAAACATCCACGTTTGCTTTTCGGCTGGCATTTGTGCGCTTAAATCACGTATAAATTTTTGTCCAAAAGAAACCGCCTCATTAACTTGACCATTGACGACGGGAATATCAAGGCGGCTCATAAGCCCAACTTGTTTCTTGTTAAACAAAGAATGCCAGAGTTGTGTAAATTTTTGTTCGGTCCAATTGACTTTTTGCCCGTCGATGCACATCCAAAACATGACCACAATAGATTCACGTCCGCCTGCACCTTTTTCGGCCAAAAAAGTTTTGACTTTAATAATTTTATTGGGCGTTGTCAACGGCGTCTCGCTTAATTCTTTGATTTTAAAACCCGAGCTGCCATAACAGAGTTGCGGGTGATGAAAATTTCCGGCATCAAGAATTAAAAACAAAAGACTTTTGCCTTCGCGTGTGCCGTAGATGCGGGCAAAAGCACCGCTTAAAAAGTTAAAACGATCATCTTTTGTTGTCGATAAATCTGTTGAATAATCAACGCTTTTCCATTGGTTGGTGAGTGTAAAAGGGATATTAAGATCTGTCAGAATCGACGTGCCTTGGTATTTATGCCGCGGCAGGGCAAACGAAACTAAAATCGTTAGGATAAGGATAGAAGAAGCAATATGAAATTTTAGAGGTTTCATTTCTTTGGTTCTTTCAAAAGTCTTTCTAAGCCCATGAGTCCTGCGAGCATGATCAAAAAGACGACTATTCCGCTAAATTCATGCAAAAAACCTTGGCCGACTTTTTCGCCAAAGTAAAAAGTTAACAGAGAGATTGTGATCACACGAACGATATTTCCAGCCAGCGCTAAAGGTACAATTGACAGAATCAAAATCAAGTTTTTAGAAAACTTGCCTTTGTTAAAATAAACATAAATAAGCCCCAGAGAAAACATTGTGATCAGCGATCGAAAGCCGCTGCAGGGCGCTCCTAAAAAGATTTCATGGTCGCCCAAAAACAACAACAATCCTGATCGAGATACTGGAAAATGAAAAATTTTAAGAATAAATCCCGACGCGGCTGAAGCAAAATGTCGCATGGGTAAAGTGATATTGTCTAAAATTCCCAGAGGAGGGGGGACCAAAAGAAAAAGGTAAAGAATCGGAAAAATAAGCGGCCGTATTATCGCTGGTCCATAAAAGAAAGATAGCATTCCCAGCAAAATTGGAAAAAGGGAAATCGTTTGAATCAAAAGATAATCCCAGCGCCACCCAAAAGTAAAAAGGAAAGCGCCGATGAGAATAAGAATCAGGCCCGGTAAATAAAATTGACCTTGCGAACTTTGCGCCACAGCGACGAGCAATTTTCTCTTTAACCATACGATAAAAAGAGCAATCGGAAGAATAAACGGAGCATGACCGTAATCGATCATTTCCCAGCGTTCTTTATAGAGAATGTAGAAGACCGGCGAGTACAACGCTATGAGCAATGCCCAAGGGAGAATAGCGGGAAAGTTCTTAAGATATTTTCCGAGTGTTTGGTTCATAGTGTTGGGATAAATAAGGAGGCATTTCTCAAAACATGCCTCCTTACTTATAGCGTATAGAACTATTTATTTAAACTGATTTTTGTTTTTTTCTTAAAGCTGTGATGACCGGCGCGCCGCCAAGCAAAAAGAGTGCTGAACTTAGCGGTTCAGGTGTTACAACAGGTTCTCCAACAGGGCCACAAGGCGCTTGTCGACTGATAATTGATGGGATTCCTTCTTGTGGACAGGAAGTAAAATCTACCGAGCTGATGTTGGTAGTTCCGTGAACATTGACCCAATTAACATTAACCTGCCATGTCCCCGGTCCGCCGTTATTGGTCCACCACGGTTGTGGTGAACTCCAAATTTCTTTATCTGAACCTAAGCCGCTGATATTTAGTTTATCAATGTGTGTTTCTGTAATGTTGGGGTCACCTAAAGACGACCAGACCCATTGCATATGCAGTGGCGAAGATAGGGCAAGCTCTGAAAGTTTGAACTTGATGTATACCCAAGGTGTTTCACCAAAGTTGTAACTGTAATTGTTGCTTGGGTCTAAACTTAAAGAATAACTGCTGTCATTACGAACCATATACGGCGTTTCATAGTCCAAAGCGTTTGCTTTTGGAATAAAAACAAATAGTGTTAGAAGCACCAACAATGTTAAGTTTAATTTTTTCATAGCAGCCTCGTTTGTATTGCGATTATGCGGTTTGGCCTTTTTTTCGCAAGATTCTCGCAGCCAGCGGTGCTCCACCTAAGAGAAATAGAGCGCTACTGATTGGTTCGGGTGTGACGTTAAAATTAGCAGTGCTTGTTCCCAGTGTCCCTTTATGATTTAACCATGCCATATCAACTGTCCATTTTCCGTGCCCGCCATTGTTAGCCCACCACGGTTGTGGCGCAGAACTCCAAATTTCTTTATCGTCATTAAGGCCCGAAAGGCTGATATTTTCAAGTTTGGTTTCATTGATGATAGAGTTGTCAAACTTAGACCAGCTCCATAATAGGTGTAATGGTGCAGTTAAGTTAAGGTCACTTAGGCGTAGTTTAATGTAAGCCCAAGGTGTTTGATTTGCGTTGTATTGGTAATTATCAACGGTTCCGCTTAATGTCTGGCTATTCTCACCGGTAACCATATAAACAGTGTTGTAATCCAATGTTGTTGCTTCAGCTTTAAGGGTTAAACAGGAGAGAACGACCAACGGTAAAGCGAATTTCAAAAACAGATTTTTCATAAGTCCAACCTTTGTAATTAGTTAATAAAAATTTACTCTTCCAAGAAGAGTCCTATTCACGCATAGTCCTATTGACGCATAGTCCTATTGACGCATAGTCCTATTGACGCATAGTCCTATTGACGCATAGTCCTATTGACGCATAGTCCTATTGACGCATAGTCCTATTGACGCATA
>CAZNNZ010000027.1:15318-16830 GCA_964574575.1 uncultured Planctomycetales bacterium | reverse complement strand
AAACAGATTAAGAAAATTTCGGCTGAAGTTTTTGTTACAACATCCACAGAAAAAAAACCGCTACACGCAACACTCAAGTCGCCTTTGGGCAATGTCTCTGTGGTTTTAAGCGAATCTATTAACCTTCCAACAAAGGAATCCTTATGAAAAGAATTGTTTTATTTTTAGCATTCTTCTTTGCTTTTGCTCACGGCTTACAAGCAAAAGAAACATTATTAGAAAAGGAAATCGCCAGTTGTCAGAGAATCGGTTATCCTGATTGGCGCGATGATTGTTTTGAAAGCCTTGATAAATCGAAAAAAAACTATGCTCTATGTTTAAAAATCACAAACAAAGAACGTCAAGCCCTGTGTGTCGCCGCACATCCGCCACAAAATATTGCTGATTGCCAGCTTAATCAAACCCCCAAAGAGACTGACTCTTGCCTGATTGCACTCAGACAAGCAACTCACGACTTTTTGTTATGTAAAAAAATTTCAGATCTTGCCTTGCGCAAAGACTGTTATGCTTGCTCCTCGAACCCAAAGGATGTTTCGGTCTGTTTAGAATTTCGCGCAAAACAGCTTCGTGACAAAACAATCTGCGATTTACTCAGTTCGAGTTCTGCCAAGTCAAACTGCCTTCTGCAAATGAACACAAAATCAACTGTCGTCGGCTGTGAAGAGCCTCAAAATCTCTTGGATTTTAAACTTTGCAAACAATTTACTATTGCCCAAAATGAAGAGATAAAAAATTCCAAAAAAAATACAACCAAAGAAAAAACTCACAAATTAAAACAAGCCAAGGAAATCAAACCCCGCCAACAAGCTCTAAAACATCAACAAGAAAAAAATAAACAAGCCGCAATGAAAGCAGAGCACGACGCAAAAATTCAGCAAGCCAAAGACCAACAAGCTGCATTAAAAGCCGAAAAGGAAGCAAAAATTCAGCAAGCCAAGGAAGATCAAGCCGCAAAAATCCAACAAGCCCGGAAAGAACAAGACGCTAAAATTCAAAAAAGTAAAGAAGATCAAGCTACAAAAATTCGTCGGGATAAAGAAAAACGTGACATTAAAGCCCAAGAAATTGCAGAAAAACTTCAGCAAAACAAAAATAAGCAAGCTCAGAAAATTCAAGACGCTAAAGACAGACAAGCGGCAATAAAAGCAGATAAGGAAACAAAAATTCAACAGGCCAAAGATCAACAGGCTGCATTAAAAGCCGAAAAAGAAGCCAAAATTCAGCAAGCCAAAGACCAACAAGCTGCACTAAAAGCAGAAAAAGAAGTAAAGATTCAACAGGCCAAAGATGCCAAAAAGAATAAATCCGTAGAAAAAGCAGAAAAAATTTCTAAACCAAAAGAAAATAATGTTATTGCAGAAGTTCCCGATATTAAAAACGCTTTGGTTGAAGATACAGTTGAAAATACAGAAGAGGAATTTCTGGGAACAATGAATTATTCAAAAACATCTGCCGACGAAATTTCAGAAAAACCTCAAGAACCAGCAATTTCTGCACCGATGAATATTGAAA
>CAZNNZ010000027.1:3335-15308 GCA_964574575.1 uncultured Planctomycetales bacterium | reverse complement strand
CGAATCCAAACACCTCGAAGAAACGCTATTACTCATAGCTAGCAACATTGGCAACAAAACTAAAAAATTTGGTAAGTGCGAAATTAGCCTTAAAAACAACATTATTGGGTTGAAAAAATACTCAAAAAAGTAGAAGATAACAGGTGAAAAAATTTCTAAAATCAACGTCGAAGAAAAATCAGACAAAATAAATAAAGCTAAAGAAATCAAAGCCCAAGAAAAAGCTGAAAAAGTTCGCAAAGCCAAAGAAGAGCAAACCGCTAAAGCTCAAGAAAAAGCCCAAAAGCTACGTAAAGCCAAGGAAGAACAAGCTGCTAAAACCCAAGAAAAAGCTGACAAAGCTAAAAAAGCAAAACAAACCCGTTTAAATACAAAGAAAATGACCTTTAAAGAAGAATCCGACGAAATCGAGTCAATCCAATTTCACGGCTGCACAAAAGGTTTTGGAACATGGACAGAACCACCGCCGTCCAAAAATGAACAAATGATCTGTGATAAAGAAAACATCGAACAATTTAAGCCGCTGATCAATCGCTGTTTAACAACCGACCGCCATAATGTATTAATAATGTCTTATGACGTCAACAAAGACGGCTGTGTCACTTGTGCGGATCTTAATCAGTGGAAAGCCAAGGTCAAAGATCTTTATCATGCCAAAAAACGATTAACTGATGCACGATATTTATACGTCAAAGAATGCCAAGATCGAAAGTTTTAAATACAGTTTTAAACCGACTTGCGGTTTTTATTCTACTTTCCAGCGGTTTATTGTGTAAAACTGCTCACGCAGAAACAATTAAACTCAAATCTGGCTCTATAATTACAGCCCAAATCATTGAGCAGACAACAGATTATATTAAACTTGACCTAGACGGCGTTGTGCTCACTTATTATAAAGATGAAATCGAAAGCATTAGCGCCGAACCTTTAAATACTGCTAAAACTCTACCTAAACAAGCTGGCTCTACGACTACAAGTATCAGCAACCTCAAAGAAAAGATTTCTAAATCTGTCGTTATCATTCAAGCAAATAAAAAAAACATGATCATAGAGGGAACCGGATTTTTTGTTTCCTCTGACGGACTTATTGCCACAAATTTGCATGTCGTTTTTAATGCCACCTCAATTATGATTCGAACGCAAGAAGGGGAAACCTATCCTGTACAATTTATTGCAAATTACAATGATGAACTTGATATTTGTTTATTGAAAATTGACATCACCAATGCCCCCGCACTGCCCTTAGGCAACTCAGAGAATCTTACCCCCGGCCAAATTCTTTTTACGATTGGCCATCGCGAGGGTTCTTTTTATCAAACCTCCAGCGGCCCTTTTGTCGGTCAAAAAATTATTGATTCCGAAAAAAATTTACAATCTAAAATAGTCAGCGGACACGGAAACAGCGGCGGACCAATTCTGGATCAAGAAGGAAATGTTGTCGGAATTTCAAAAGCTTTTAGTCCGGATAGCGGCAACAATTTTGGGATCCCGATTAACGAAGCTAAGAATTTTCTTGCTTATAATGAGCCCTTAACCGTCGGTGATTTTAATCGCAAGATTAGTCCCGCAAATGCTTTGACCTACGCTGCACAAGGTGCATTTTTAGCTGGAAAATTTAAACAAGCACTTGAAGACTTTCAAAAAGCATTGGACCTTGATCCTAAGTACCTTAAAGCTTTAATCGGGACTGCCAAGTCTTACAGTGCACTGGATATGAAAAAAGAAGCCTTAGGCGCTTGGCAAGAAGTCAACAAACGTGATCCCAACAATCTTTCGGCACTAATCCATTTGGGAAAACTTTATCTAACGGACAATATGCTCGATCAAGCAATTGATTATTTGCAAAAAGCCGCTGCTCTTAATGCACAAGCAACAGAAATTTATAGCGATTTAGGATTCGCATACGGGCAACAGGGGAAACTTAATGAAGCGATAGCCGCTTACAAAAAGGGTGCCCAGCTTAACCCCCAAGATGCAGACTGCCACTATAATCTGGCCGTCGCATATTTTAATAAACAAAATTTTACAAAAGCCAAAGAATATTCTCAAAAAGCCCAACATTTAGGATATGCTATCCCAGAATCATTTTTAAAACAATTATCCAGCGCAGAAAAATTCGGAAATACATTTGAAATAAAATGAAAAAATTTTTTGAATCCTTAAAAACTAAACATTTGTTTTTTTTGTTGATTATTCTCTTAGCGACCTGGCTGTCTTATTCACCAACTTTAAAGAATAATTTCGTTTATCTCGATGATGACACACATATTCTCGAAAACTCGGCAATCCGCGTTTTAGACGTCGGGCACATCCAACAAATCTTTACCACAACTGTCGATCGCGTCTTTGCGCCGCTGACGTTTTTGTCTTTTGCGTTTGAGTATCATTTCTTCAAATACGATCCTTTTATTTATCATTTTAATAACTTGCTTTTGCACCTAGGCGTCACTGCATTCGTCTTTTACTTTGGACTGCAACTAGGTCTACCGCTGTTAGCGGCGTTTGTCGCAGGGCTGTTATTTGGAATTCACCCAATGCACGTTGAATCCGTCGCATGGGTAACAGAACGTAAAGATGTTCTTTATGCGTTCTTTTATATGGCCACTTTGTGCTTCTACTGGAAATATCTTTGTCAGCGAAAAATTTTTCCGTATCTGTTAACGATTGTTTTTGGCTTTTTAAGTATTCTTGCCAAACCTATGGCCTTAAGCTTGCCGCTGGTTCTCTTGCTGTGCGATTGGTTTAAAAAACGCCCGTTTGACAAATCAATGGTATTGGATAAAATTCCGCATTTTATTTACATAATTTCTATCGCGTGGATAACGTATTCTTTAAATGCACGTATTCCCGGAGAGAATATACACTCAGGATTTATTATCTGGGTTTGGACCTGTGTTTTTTATATCCACAAATTCTTTTACCCCGCAACTTTAGTGCCCATGTACGCACTGCCAGAACCAATTGTTTTGTCAAATCCGCATTATCTGGGCGCCATCGGATTATTTATATTTCTTGCATCGATTTTATTTTACTTGCGCAACATGCGCTGGGTTATGTTTGCGGCTTTATTTTATTTTCTTTCTATGTTTTTCCTATTTCGCTATGACAATGCCGTCGACAAAAATATCGTAGCCGACCGCTTTATGTATCTGCCGTGTTTGGGAATCTGCCTCTTGATTGGCTACGTTATTGATCAACTTTTCAAAAAAATACCTTTAGAAAAGAAATCCACTCGCATCGCATTATCTTTAAGTTTAATTTTCATCGCTGTTGTTCTGGGTGCAAAAACATTTTCACAAACACAGCTTTGGAAAGACAGTATTCCTTTTTGGAATCATGAACTTAAACATTATCCTAATAATGCAACGGCTTATGGCAATCGCGGCGAAGCTTACAAGGACATTGGAAAATATGACCTTGCCCTTGCAGATTTTAACAAAGCAATTGGTACAGATGCCAAATACGCCGAAGCTTACAATAGCCGCGGACAATTATATGCAATGCGTGGAGACTTTGCAGGGGCTTTAGCGGATTTTTTAAAAGTCATTGAACTTAATCCACGCTTTGATGAAGCGCACAACAATATTGGTATTATCTATTTAATAAAAAAAGACAAAGAAAAAGCACTTTTTTATTTTCAAAAAGCACTCGAAATTGATCCAAAAAACGTCGAGGCTCATACGAATTTGGGCGACCTTTATTATGCACAAGGGGACTTTGAGCAAGCTTTGGTCCATTTTGAAAAAGTCTTGGCACTTAATCCAAACTCTGCGATTGGTTACAATAAACGCGGTTTAATTTACGGCGTACGCCAAAAATATGATCTGGCACTGCGCGACTTTAACCGTTCTATTAGTATTGACCCCTCTAACAGCGAAGCATACGCTAATCGCGGCATTATTTTTGAACAAAAGAAAATGCTAAGCGAAGCTTTTGAAAATTACAACAAAGCCATTGCGCTTAATCCCAAATACGCTGATGCCTACTATGGGCGAGGAAATGTCTATGCCAATAGAGGCCGCTTTGATCAAGCGGCCAAGGATTTTTCGACAGCACTTAAAATCAATCCAAATCATCTAGGTGCGCAAAGAAGTCAAAACCTTTTAAATAGAGTTATGATCGATAAAAATGCAAAATAATATCGCTAAAATTTATTTAGGAATTATTCTTCTCATAACTTTTTTCTGTTATTTGCCCACCTTAAGAAGCGGCTTTGTTAATAATGACGATAATCTCCATCTCTACGATAACCCTGCAGTGCGGGCTTTAGATGTAGGGCATATCAAACAAATCTTTACCAAACCCTTTAATCCAACATACGTTCCTCTGACAGCGCTGTCTTTTGCCGTCGAGTACCATTTCTTCAAATACAATCCTTTCATTTATCATTTGAATAATCTACTTTTGCACCTTGGCGTAACTGCGTTGATTTTTTATTTTGCCTTTCAATTTGGCTTACCGCTTCGAGCGGCGTTTGTCGCAGGGCTATTATTTGGAATTCATCCCATGCACGTCGAGTCTGTTGCGTGGGTGACAGAACGCAAGGATGTGCTATATTCATTTTTTTATATGCTTTCACTGTGCTTTTATTGGAGATATCTCTCAAACAAAAAAGCGACTTTGTATATCCTCACGATTATCTTTGGACTTTTAAGTATTCTCTCTAAATCGATGGCTTTAAGCCTGCCCTTGATCTTTTTAATTTGTGATTGGTATAAAAAGCGGCCGTTTGATAAATGGATGATCCTTGATAAAATCCCACACTTTCTGTATATCGTGCCTATCAGTCTTTTGACATATCTTTTAAATATCCGCAATCCAATCCAACACGCTGGGGAAGCAATTCTGTTATGGGTCTGGTGCCTGACTTTTTATTTTTACAAGTTCATTTTTCCCATTGATCTCGTGCTGTTCTACCGTTTCCCAAAACCCTTTGCGTTAACAACACCCGAATTTGCTTTGTCGTTTTTTATTTTAGGCTTATTGATTTTTGCCCTTTGGCGTTTTAGACGGCATCGGCTTTTTGTCTTTTCGATTGTGTTTTATTTTTTCTCACTCTTTTTTCTTTTGCGTTTTGACGATATCAAATATCTACCACCGGTTTCCAATCGCTTTTTATATTTGCCAAGTCTTGGGTTCTGTTTTTTGATTGGTTATGCCGTTGATCAAATTCTTATAAAAACACGCGAAAAAAAAGTTCTTAACTTCCTGCTGTCTTTTGCCCTTGTTCTTGTTGCAACTTTTTTGGGAACAAAATCATTTATTGAAACACAGGTTTGGAAATCAAGCATTTCTTTCTGGAGCCATGAACTCAAATACTATCCCGACAATGCAATGGCCTTAGTTAACAGGGGAGAAGCTTATAAAGACGTCGGCAAATACGCTTTAGCTTTTATAGATTTTAATAAAGCGATTATTGTCGACCCGCTTTATCCCGAGGGGTATAACAGCCGCGGGCAAATGTATGGAACAAGCGGCCAAATCGATCTAGCGCTAAAAGATTTTCTTAAAGTTATTGAACTAAATCCGCGTTTTGACGAAGCGTACAATAATATCGGCATTATTTACCTGATGAAAAATGATCCGCAAAAAGCTGTTGCTTATTTTCAAAAAGCTCTACAAATTGACCCAACTAACGTCGAGGCGCACACGAATCTGGGAGATTTTTATTATGCAGAAGGTAACCTTGATAAAGCGCTGGGCCAATTTCAAATAGTCTTAAGTATCAATCCAAATTCAGCAGCAGCCTACAATAAACGCGGATTAATTTTAGGAATAAAAAAACAATATAGTTTGGCCCTGTCTGACTTTAATCGATCCATTATGATCGAGCCCGGCAACGCCGAAGTTTATGCTAATCGTGGGATTGTTTTTGAACAAAAAAAAATGCTTAAAGAAGCCCTCGAAAATTACAATACCGCCATCCGGTTAAACCCTAAATATGCAGATGCTTATTACGGCCGCGGGAATGTTTATGCGAATATGGGAATCTTTAATCAAGCGAATAAAGATTTTTCCAAAGCCTTAGAACTTAATCCCCAGCATTTAGGCGCATTGAAAAGTCAATCCTTACTAAAGAAGCTCGTCGAAAAAGACAATGAAACCCACCCTTAAAGCTTGTCTGCAAAAAACTTTCAATTATATTTTTCAGAAAAATACACAAATTATATTTAGCGTATTTGTCATAGCTTCTGCCGGTTTATTAATCTACAGCAATACTTTTGGCGTACCGTTTCTTTTTGATGACATGACGCAAATTGTCCTTAACCCGAAGATCCAATCTTTACAATGGCCATGGCAATTTTTGTTCAATAATCGCCGGCCTGTTCTTTACGCAAGTCTTGCTTTCAACTTTCATCAATGCGGGCATAATGTTCTTGGTTTTCACATCTTTAACATTTCAGTACATATTCTAACGGCCATCTCTTTATTTGTACTTATCTACAAAACCTGTCGTCTCGAAAAAATAGGGGAGAATGTCCGAAAAGACGCGGCTCTTTTGGCCTTCGGCGCATCTTTGTTATGGACCTGTCATCCGCTACATACACAGGCGGTAACTTACATTATTCAAAGAGCCGAGTCACTTATGGCATTGTTTTTTATACTCACCTTATATTTTTCGGTGAACTATTTAACATCACGAAAAATTCTTTGGCTGACTGCCGCCGGATTAACAGCGCTATTATGCGGTCTAACAAAAGAGGTTGCTCTCGCTTTGCCCGTCGTTGTTTTACTTTACGACCGTGCATTTATTTCAAACTCCTTTGGCAAAGCTCTTAAAGACAATCGTTGGCTGTATCTGACTTTAAGTTTTACATGGGCCGTCATGTTCTATCTTTATTTTACGACACGGCCCGAAGAAATAATAACCGCTGGCTTTAGTCTAAAGGGGATAACTCCTCTACAATACGCGATTAATCAGCCGCGGGTCATTTTGCATTACTTGCAATTAGCACTTTGGCCAGATCCTCTTATTTTTGATTACCAGTGGCCTTTAATCAAAAATATCCAGATACTTTTACCATCTATCATCATTATTGCGAGTTTTCTAATTATCTTAAGCGCCACTTACCCTCATTATCCCGCGCTAAGTTTCTTGGGTTTAAGTTTTTTTGTGATTTTGTCCCCGTCGTCAAGTTTTATTCCACTCAAAGATCTAATCTATGAGTACCGAATGTATCTTGCGTTGTGTTGTTTAACAATTATTTTTGTCTATCTTCTAAAAATTACAGCTGACCATTTTATAAATCCAAAAAGCCGTAAGGTATTTTTTACAATAACAGTCTGTATTCTGGCTTTATTACTTGGCGGTGTTTCCTATCAACGCAACAAAGTTTATCACAGCGAAGAAAAACTTTGGAGAGATGTCCTTTCAAAAGAGCCTGACAATGTTCGGATTTGGAATGACCTGGGCAGTTATTTATTTTCGAAGGGACGCAATAACGAAGCCACGGAATGTTTTTTTAAATCATTTGCATTAAATCCAGAATCTGCCGAAATTGCGTCAAATCTGGCTATGGCTCTGGGAGCAGAAAGAAAATTTGAACAAGCCATTTTTTATGCCCAAAGAGCCATCGATCTCTCGCCAGATTTTGCCGTCGGATATAATAATTTAGGCGTATTGTATTCACAAATGGGTCGCTATCAAGAATCGATTGCTTATTACGAAAAAACCCTGATGCTGGGCTTTGTCAAACCGACTGTTTTAAAAAATCTCGGTATTGCTCTGGCTAACAGCGGTCATCCTAAAGAAGCTCTCAATGTTCTCAAAGATGCCCAAAGGTTGGATCCATCGTCAGAAGATATCCGAGCGGCAATAAAAATGATATCCCGGAAACTTTAAAAAACAACATTGCAGTTTAAAGCTTATCAATTATACTAAGTTGTGAAATCCACTGTTCCTATGAAACATAAAACTGGCAAATTCATGTCGTGGCGCGACTTAATCATATCGCCGCTAACTCAACTCTCTATTTTAGTGGTGTCGGGTTACATAACATACATCGTTGCGCATACTTTTCGTCTTGATCTGGTTTTGAGTCTTATTTTGTTTTATGTTCTCATGATTATTTTAACTATTTGTTTTTTGCGGATATTTCTTATCTTTTCTAATCTAAAAGCAGGTACATATACTTATACAAAAAATCCAAAAGAATGTTACGCATGGAACCTTTTTGGCTACTTATGCATCACAAATTTGTCTTTAATATACACCAATGAGCTATTACCAATACCTTTTCGAAAGTTTTTTTATGCAGCTTTAAAGGCAAAAATGGGGTCAGGAATCATTTCCATCGGAGGGAAAATCACTGAGCCATATATGACAACTATTGAAGAAGATGCAGTTATTGGTGATGGAGCACTGATTTTAGGCCATGTCATAACGGCTCCGGATATTTTGATTTTAGGCAAGGTCCATATCAAAAAAAAGGCCATAGTCGGCGCCCGTTGCGTTATACTTCCCGGTGTTGTCGTCGGAGAAAATTCTGTTGTGACCATTCATTCAGTCGTTGCACGCAATACTATAATTCCAGACAATGAAATTTGGGGAGGCAATCCCGCCTGTAAAATTAAAGATGTTGTTTTAGAAAGAAATCCATCTTAAACGAAAATAAAAATTGAAATATCGATCTCTATCAATAATAATCATAACCACTATTACGCCTTATATGAAAGTTAACTATGTCTAAAAGAAATCTTTTTATACCGCTCTGCATTTTCTTATTGTCTGCTACAAAGACAGTTACAGCCGCAACTATTGTCGATGTACACAAAGATGGCTATCTTAATGACTTTACTCGTTCTACAATTATCTCTCCTGACGGCATTGCTGACGAAATAAGAGATACCAATGCTTTGCTCTCTTCCCGAGGAATATTTGGGAACTTTAATGTCGACAGCCGAATCATCATGACCTTTGATATTTTGCCATACGCCTCCAAACATTTAACATCTGCATTTTTAACCGGCTATGGGACTCGGGTTGATACCCGAGGCTCGCTTGATCCTATTAGTGGAGAATTTTATCTTTACTCAGGTGATGGACTGGTGGGACTTAATGACTTTGATTTACCAGCAACTTACTTAGGAATCGTCAACTTTCAAGCTGACCCGGCAGGATTTAATCTTAGCCCATTCCAACTTAATGTCACATCTTCCTTACAACATCTTCTTAACAATTCAGACCATTACGCCGAATTTCGCATTAAAACAAATTCTCCGACTATTTTTATCAACGCAGGGGAAGTCGACCCTTCTTCATTTTTTACCGTCAACACACTTTATCCGGGGCCAAAACTTGCGCTTACTTTAAGCGAACCTCTCGTCACCCCAGAACCATCTTTCATGGTTCTTTTTGGGATTGGAAGTATCTTTATGGGAAAAACTTTTTTGAGACGAAAAAAAGCAAACCAAAGGAGCAGACATGACTTCACAAATTAAACGCAACATTTTTTCCATTAATAACAAGTACCAAATGCAGATTGTGTTTTTAATCACCGCGCCGTTTTTTGTCATCACTGTGGCTCTGCTTATCGCTGCATATTTCATGAACTCTCAGCTAAGCAGTCTGGTTGCAAATCAATCGTATTTAATGATCGGGCCTTGTATTGCCCAATGGTTTTATGCAATTGTTTGTTTTATTTTCATTTCTATGTTCATCTTTTTTCTCTTGGCTTTTAAAACTGCTTATGATTTGGTTAATCCATTTAGCCGGATTATTTTGGAAGTCGACGAAATCCTTATCACTGGGGCCAAAAGAGATATCGTGGTTCGTCCCGAAGACGAATTAGCCAAAGAAGTATCCGAACGCTTTAATAAACTAATCGCTCAGATACCGTAATTATCGCGATTTGTCCGTGACCCAAAATTCCATATACTTGCCGAACATCAGTCGTGTTTGTGCATCGAGAGCAGGAAGTGCAGACAAAAAAACAATAACAAATGGCATAATAAACCATTCAAGAATATGTTTTACTTTCTTTATCCATCCCCATTTTACTTGCGCTTTAGGAAGCAAAGCTATACTCAAAGCAATCGAAATGACTAAAGAAATCATCGACAGTCGATATATCGTCCCAGCAATATGTGGTTCATTGTAATAAATCGTGGATTGTTGAAACTCTTTTGTCGCTAAAAGGGCGGGCAGCCAACCAAGTGTTGTTAAAAGAAAACCCCACGTTGCCCATGAAACATGTCCTTCTAACATTTTAAAAATATGTCGCAGCTTATTATAAAACGCTATGTTCTTTGCTAAAATCAATCCGCGCATTAAAATCGGAAAGTTTTCTACCCCATAAGCCCAACGTCGACGCTGTTTATAAATATTAACAAAAGTTTTCCATCGATTTTGGCCTATCGTAGCATCCATTGAAACAGTGATATACATGGGCACAACACAATATTTCCCTTCATAAAAAAGAAATGCTTTCCAAAAAATCGCCGAATCATCAGAAATCATATCAACCGGCCAATAATTTATATCGACGAGTGTTTTAAAACTCATGCTATGACTTGAAAAAGTAACTAGCTTTTCGGGATTTGTTGATTCAATCAGTTGAAAAAATGATGACCCAATTTCCATAACCCGTGAAAACGCCGGCACATTCCAAATATTGTTATTATAAACTGGGATCGGCTGATAACTTGCTTGAGTAGAATTTGGCGTAGTCAAGAAATAATATGTTAAACACGCAAAATATTGAAAATCGACAACGGTGTCTGAATCAAAGCAAGAAACAACAACATTCGAATAATCGATGCCTTTTTCATTTAAAATTTTAGCGGCTTGTTTGGCTGCATAAGTAGCGTTGGCCCCTTTAACGCGGGCTTCACCCGGTACATTAGAAGGATGGGTGACAGAACGAAAATCAAAAAAAATGTCTTTATACTCGCGCACCAATGTCTCAACGGCAGCCTTTGTTTCTTGTGGTGCTGTTTCTTCAAGAGCAAAAAAAACTATTATTTTCTTAGTAGGAAAAGTTTGTTCTGATAATGCTTTTATACTGGGGGCAATGACTTCAAAAGGTTCTTTAGCGACAGGCAAAATAATCAAATGGTAAAGATTTTCCACATCTCCAGATCTTATGTCAGGCGTCAAAGACTTACCCAAAGCTAATTGCTTAAGACGCAATAACCAATCAACTTTCTTTTCTTTGTTTAACTTTGAAAAAGAAATAACTAAAAATATCGTCGAGTAAATCAAACGCAAGAACCAATATAACATAAATGCTATCGTAATGATTGCAGCACTGACAGGGTTTACGGCAGTCAAAATGATCATCCCCAAAAGGACACTCCAGCTTATTATCCCGGGAACCATTTCAAAAATCCGCTGCAACTTATACTGATCTGAATTTAAATTTTCTTTTGTATATTCAAACAACATTTATTTAATCTCTTTTCTTCGAAAGTTTTCCGGGAGCTTGAAGGTAATAAATTCACGTGAAGGCAAAATTGTTAACGACATTAATAAATGTGTTTTGGAATCGAGATAAAAAAGCTTTCCTAACCTGTCAAAATAAGCAATGTCCTGCGACGTTTCAATCACTTGACTTACCAGAGGCTTTTGAGTATCACTCGTTTCAATAATTTTGACATGATCATCGTCGCGATAAAGAATATGCGATCCGCTATTAACCCAAAAAGCCTGATGAATATTTTTACCATTAACATCAAGCCAGCGAATGCTCGGGCCAATCTCAAAAATGCCTTCGCTTTTTACTTTTGTAAAATCAATAATGCCTAATTTTTGTTTTGTCCAAAAGATCATTTGTTTATCCAGTAACTCTTTACTAAATCCTACGACATCTTTATCGACGATAGTATAGGGAAGCTTATTGGATAAAAGCTTTCCTGAACTATCTAAAAAAACGACAAGATTTTCTGAAAACAAATGTATTAAATAATCGCCCTGCGGTGGGAATTCAACAGGCAATTGCGGCAATAACCCCGTTAGTGATACTTGATTCTTAT
>CAZNNZ010000027.1:0-3325 GCA_964574575.1 uncultured Planctomycetales bacterium | reverse complement strand
CTTATGAGTGTAATCAAACCGCATGAAATGATGATCACTGTTCATAAAATACAACTGTTGGTCAAACAGCCCATATCCTTTGCCATTATTAATAAAATTCGTTTCAAGAATTTTATCTTTAAGATCAACTCGATTTAAGCCATCATTGTTTTCATAAAAAATACTTTTTTCATCCTCATTATGCCAAAGAATATTTCTTGGATTATTAACAATAAACGATGAAATGTTTTCTAACTTAAGTGGCGTAGAATTAACATCGGCCCACAAATAAGTCGAAGAGTTATTGCCTTGCAGCTGGGCCAAAACAAAACTACTTTTAGGCATTACTTTTATGGATACCAAAGTTTGTTTTGCAGAAATTTCTTTTAGAATCCCGTCTATATCAGGATTTTGGGATAAAGAGAAAAGTGGTTTAACCAGTGGCTCTTTATAACGATAAATAAAAACATCCTTTAAGAAATCCCCCGCTTCAAGCAAGAAAAAAGAATTATCCTCTGTGCCAATGAGTCGTTTAAAAACTTGACGGGTCAAAACATCCTTTTCCCATTTTAGAGGGATCAAGAGTACATTTTCCAAAGCGGTAGCTTGTTCCTTTTCGATAAGAATGTCTTTTTGCCATGCCTGATGTTCATCGAGAATGATTTTAACTTTATAAGAACCCGGTGCAAGTTCAGAGATGATAGCTGGAGATTTTTTGCGATAAAGTTTGTCATTGACATAAATCGAAGCTCCTTCAGGAATAGTTGCTACCGAGATAAGTACCGTAGCCATCATCAGTTTATCCCGCCCGGGTCTAATAATAATTCCTAAAGCATCAAGAACTATAAGAGGACACGTGACCAAATAAACTGAAACAAAAATATAAAAAAAGATTTTTCTCAACGTTTTTCTAGCCTAATATTTATACTGTTTATGGAAAGGTTTTCATTTTACGGTAATTTATCGACTCGGTCAAATGCCTCTGCAAACATAATCTGCTAGAAGCAATGTTCTAAATTATGAAATATAAGCCCGACTGCACACAGTCATAACGCAAATTAATCAAATTTACGCTGTGTGACTCTAAGAGATATGAATATTCCTTCATTTATAAAAAGAAATTTTTATTTTTTAATTCCGATATTAACTGCTTTTCTTGCCGCAGCCATGAGGTTGGCCGCCGGGCCCTACTGGCTGAGCGTCAATTTAGATCCGCCTTATTTGTACCTTATTAATTCACTTTACTATTTTCGCGGCATCGCGTCGCATTTTACGAATCACCCGGGAACAACTTTGCACATGCTTTTTGTCAGCTTTTTTTGGCTATCGCATCCCGGGCAAGGAGCAGAAAAAATCATTGAAGATGTTCTGCGAAATCCAGAGTTTTATTTAAACATAATGAATGTTTTTTTAGTTTTTCTTTATACACTGACCCAGGCATTCTTAGGATGGCATGCTTACCGCGTCAGCGGGTCAAAAATCTTTGCGATGTTTCTGCAATGCCCAGCATTTTTCTATTTGACACTAACATCCCATACCGCAAATTTAGTTATGCCTATACTGGTAAATATAAACGCAGAACCTTTGATGGTTACGTGGATCAATTTACTTTTTATTCAAATTTTAAAAATCTACAAAAATAAAAACACAAGAACATCAATAACAGATATCGTCATTGTGGCGATCATTTGTTCTCTGGGCCTTGCCACTAAATTTACCTTTGCCCCACTGATTTTTTTCCCGCTAATGTTACTCAAAGGATGGCGCAACAGAGGTATTTTTTGTATCAGTGCAATCGTTTCATTTCTGCTTTTCCTTTTACCAATTTGGGGACGCTATAAACAAGTTATTGATTGGTTGGTTTCCGTGTTTCTTCCCTTAACCTCACCGGTCAGCGCCCACGAACAATTCACATCTTGGGGTTATTATTTAACCGGGTGCAAGTGGCTACTAATTAATCAGCCTCTGATTATATTTTTACCTTTGGGGATATTGGGGGGGCTTTTATTTCTTTTACGAGCCGGAAAACCCCAAACTGCTTTACAGAATTATGTCTGGATTGGCTTTGGAATTATCCTTTTAGATCTGCTTATCGTCGCTATTCATCCTGGCCCACAATATTTGGTAGCAGCTATCGGAACTATTGGAATAGTGACTGCATTTTTGTACCTTGCATGGCGAGAAATAAATTTAAAACAAGCCATAAGCGTTGGAGCAATATCATTAATTCTTTTTGTAGGTTTTGGAACAATTGCAACGACAACTTACGGCATAAATTTGGCGAAACGAACTAAACAAAGAATTGACTTTTATAACTATGTTCGAACGAAGTATAAGGATTGTAAAGTCATAAACTATTATCGATCGTCGGGGCCGGAGTATGCTCTGTATTTTGGTGATGGCACAAAAAATGTACGTGTTTTGAATTCTACGCTTAGTAAATTATATCCAGACTGGTATTTCTTTTACATATTCGAGTATAAAGTTGCAACTTGGGATGATGAAGATTTACTTTCTAATATCCAAGCAAAATCGAGTTGCATTATTTTTAAGGGAACGTGTGGATATTCCTTTGGGCAAGGGCCCTATCAAACAGAATTAGTCGAAAAAGGACCCGACGAATGTGTCAACCGACTGATCAAATCTACCGAAGATCAGGCGTTAGCGTATTCGGTCATGGCAATGATCTCAATTCAAGAAAAGAATTATAAAAAAGCTTACATAGCGGTCAAACGGGCTCTTGAATATCATATTTTTCCCGAGCATGTTAAACCGCAATTAGAAAAAATATGCCCACATCTTGAGGGAAAAGATATTTATCAGCTCTGTCAATGAGGTTGCAAATAAAGTCACCGGGTATTTTCCTTGGGGCGTTGACTTTCGCGATAAGTGATTTAATGGTATCGGCTTAAATAAAGCGTCTACAGAATCGATATCGCCCAATTGCGTCCGCGCGGACGCAATTGCCTTTTCTCCTGAAACTGTTATAATTGACAACAAAATTAAGCTTGGGACTTTTCATAACCTTATGATAAATAGTACATTACAAAAAGATTTTTCGTCAAGACCTACGGCCGACTGATGCCTACCGCCTCTGGCGGGGGTTACTATTTGAGGACTTTGGGGGAGTTTTTTGGAGAAAATCTACGTTTAAGATTAACAAGTGCTATGGTATACTTTCTGTGACAATAAACCTCTGGAGGGGAATATGACAGTAAAAGAAATCGCAAAAAGCGTTGTTGATTCTCTGCCGCAAAAAGCCACGATGGATGATATTATCCACGCCTTGTATGTTCATGCCAAATTTCAGCATGGCGAGCAAGAAATCAAACAAAAAAAGGGAATA
>CAZNNZ010000026.1:7230-17001 GCA_964574575.1 uncultured Planctomycetales bacterium | reverse complement strand
GCTGGCCTCAGCGATGCGGCGCTCATCCATGGCCAATGTCACGTTATAAATTCCAAAGGAAAGCTCACCCAAAAGCCCTTGGGATTCCCTTTCCCGATGCGGCACACATATCAAGACGGGATTATTAAATTTGTTTTCCCTGTTTCAATCGTAGGTTTCACGTTTAAGACAGAGAATTTCCTTGATCTTAATGGATTTGATGAAAAAAATTATCAGCAATTGCAAGACTGGGATTATTGCATGCGATTATCCCAAAAAGCGATATTACTATACATTCCCAAATTATTAGGTTATTGGCGAGTTGGACAACTAAACAATAAGCTAAAAAATATTCAGTGTTTTGAAACACTGGCACTCTATGTCAAATACAATTTAATCATCTCCTGGATGGGAAAAGCCCGAATCATCCATTTGATAAAATCCGCCAAATCATTCTATCTCGGATATGACCAAGCAGCTTATGAGTTATTAATAAAAGAATTGAAAACTGCTCTTGGGCAAGGTTGCCTTAACCAACTAAGCCCAAGAATTCAAATACGTTTTTTTAAACTTTATCTCTTTATGTTAAAATTCTGTTGTTCTGTCAAAACACTATTAGGTATTACCAAAAGCGAGAAAATTTAATTGTTCATTTATGCAATAATTTTACTCTATTTATCATTGACTGGGTTGAACATATGTTCACTATTTGCAGCAGTACTCGGAATTATTTTATATCGCTTTTATAATAAATCGCGAACATATCTTGCCTTTATATACGCACTTTACACTTTCATTTCAATCGTATGCCCAATAATTGCTCAAACATTAAATATCGGTGTAGAGTTTCAACCAATCATAAACTATTCCCCCATAACTTTGGCGTATGTTTTAGCTTACGTGTTCTGCGTCTTGATAACATACAAAGTTGTAACACATACCAATAATACTCCTCCGAAAAGTTTAAAATTATTTCATTATTACATTAAACAATCTGGACACTTTAGCATCAAATCTCAAAAGTATTTTCTTATCTTTATTTACCTAATTTCGCTTTTTTCAAAATATTATTTATTCACTCAAGGGTACTACCGATTCCTTGATTTGCAAAAACCATCAGTTATAATTGAGTACGTAAAAATATTAGGAACCCTGGATATTCTGGTGATACTTACTATTGGATTTTATCTCAGAACAGGGTGGAAAAGAATTTATTTAAAACTCTACATACTTATAATCTTAATATCCCCAGGGTTAGGTATCCTAAGCGGTTCAAGAATGGAAACATTGAGCGTGTTCCTTGTCATATTTTATAACCACTTCGATTATTTACGGAAAAGAATGATTTTCTTTATCCCTTTTATTCCATTTTTTATTATTATTTTTCCAGTCCTTAATCTTTATCGCGGCCATTATGATCAGTCCTTGTTTGATATTTTTGATCAAGTCATTAAAAACAATAAATTAATTAATGTGATTACAGAAATTTTTGTTGACAGAATGAATTACATAAAAATGATTAACGTCGTCATCAATAAATATTATGCAAATTTTCATTTGATAAACGATTATTGGGACAATTTGATAGGACTAGTGCCACGAGTATTTTGGCCCGAAAAACCTATTATCGGCATTGATCTTAATCTTTTGGGCAGAGAATTAGGACTACTTCGGCCACTCGATAAACATACATCCATAGGCTTAAGCGTAATCGGAGAAAGTTTCTATGAGCTACGGTACTTTGGACTTACTATTGCGCTATTGCAAGGTATAACTTTGGGGCTGCTCGACAAATTTCTGCGTCACAGATCGATACTCGAGCATGTTTATTATTTTTTTATGGTCTCGCTATTTATTATTACTGATACCTACGTTTACATTTTACCTCGATTTATTTTATTTACTGTCATATTGTTCCTATTTGGGTATTTCATAAATAAGCCAGTGTCTATACCACTTAATCCTTTAACTCCAACAGGTAAGAATGTCCTCTAAAAAAAATACCATATTGATATTCAGCAACCATTTCTTACCCGGGTATAAAGCTGGTGGACCTATCAAATCGATTAAAGCATTGTGTGATAATACCAGTGACCTTTTTAAATTTGTTATCTGCACATTAAATAAAGATCACACCGACACTAAACCTTATGAAAATATTAAAACGAACCAATTAATTTGCTATAAAAATTATACTGTCATATATTTTAACCAATTCACGCTCTTTAATATTCTCAAAAAGTTCAAGGTGCTTAACCCAAATCTAATTTATCTCAATAGTTTCTTTTCAAATTACACAACATATGTTATCTTATTAAAATATTTTCATTTAATTCATTGCCCTATAATTTTATCTACCCGAGGAGAATTATCAAGCGGAGCTTTATCAATAAAAAGAAATAAAAAATGGATCTTTTTAACATTTAGCAAACTTCTCGGGTTATACAACAAAGTCATTTTTCACGCCACAGATGCGAACGAGAAAAAAGCTATTCAACAACATTTTAAACAGCGTTGCTGTGTTATTCCCAATTTAATATCCGGAGATATCCACAGCGCTGTTACCGAAAAAAGCCCTGGCATGTTGAGGATCGTTTTTTTCTCCCGAATAAGCGAAAAGAAAAACTTGCTTTATGCGTTAAATGTTCTTGCTTCATTGAACACCGAAGCTCGAATAGCATTTGATATCTATGGCCCAATCGAAGAACATTCTTATTGGGCTTTATGCACAAATGTGATCAACAGGATGCCGTCCCAAATTAAAGTAACCTACAAATCATCTATACATCCAAATGACGTTATAAAAGTGTTGTCTACTTATCATATGTTTTTTCTGCCAACAAGAAACGAAAACTTCGGACACGCTATTGTCGAGGCCATGCAAGCTGGTTTGATTCTTTTACTTAGTGATCAAACACCATGGACAAAACTTCAAGATCATGGCGCAGGGTGGAGTTTGCCCCTTGATAATCCTGCAGGATTTGTAAATGCCATTACTCAAGCCTGTTCGTTCAATCAGGATCAATTTAATCAAAAAATAACATTTGTAAGAAACTACTACTACGAGAATTTTAATAATGCGGCATCCTCTAGCGCATATGTAAACTTTTTTACAAATATAATAAATACCGTTTAATCCTATAAGGAGAAATAAAGAGATGTTTAAAATTTTAGTTACAGGTGGGTTGGGATTTATTGGAAAGAATTTAGTCTATGAGTTACGAACTCGCGGACACGATGTCTGGACATGCGATATTCTACAAGGAGAAGATCCCCAACACTTAAAGGCTGATGTAGGGATATATCAACAGGTCGATGCAATTTTCCGTCAATACAAATTTGATTATGTCTATCATTTAGCGGCTGAATATGGGCGTTGGAATGGGGAAGACCACTATGAAAATCTTTGGAAGACAAATGTTATTGGTACTAAAAATATACTCCGCCTGCAAGAAATTCATCGTTTTCGTATGATCTTCTTTAGCAGCGCCGAAGTTTATGGAGATTATGATAAATTGATGTCAGAAGACATTATGGAAAAAGTTCCTATCAAACAAATGAATGACTACGCTATATCAAAGTGGGCAGGAGAATTACAGTGCCTGAATTCAGCAATCATGTTTAAAACGCAAACCGTCCGCGTCCGTCCGGTCGGCTGCTATGGCCCCCACGAGCATTACAGCCGATATCGAGGAGTCATTCCGATCATTGTTTATAATTGTTTGCATAATTTAAAATTTACGGTTTATCGCGGACATATGCGGATATTTGATTATGTAGAAGATACATGCCGAACGTTTGCTAATATACTCGATAATTTTATATCCGGAGAAGTCTATAACGTCGGCGGCAGGGAGGACTGGGGGATCAGCATTGAAGATCTAGCAGAAATCATTTTAAAAGAAACAAAAGCTGCTAAGTCCCTCGCGCAATATCAAGGTAAAGAAAATTTTACGACACGCGTAAAAATTGTTGACTTTAGCAAAAGCCGCAAAGACCTTAAACACGCCCCGCAAGTTGATATCCGAGAGGGAATTCGCCGGTATGTCCGATGGATGCGCAAAGTCTATGAAAAATAAAGAATCAGAAATTCAAGGAGATACGATGGATCATTATAAGTCATACTATAAAGGAAAAACAATTTTAATCACCGGTGGAGCCGGAGCAATCGGATGCAATCTTGCACAAGCCTTAAGCAAATTGGATCCAGAGCGAGTTGTGATTTTAGATGATCTCTCCAGCGCCGAGTTATGGAACATTCCCAATGAAAAAAATATTCAATTTATACAAGGCAGCGTTGTTGACCAAAATGAACTCAAGAGAGTGTTTAATTTAAAACCTGCAATCGTTTTTCATTTGGCCGCACTTTTTGCAAATCAAAATTCTCTAGACTATCCGGAAAAAGATCTAGAAGTTAATGGACTGGGCATTTTACGAACTTTGCAATTTGCAAGCATGTCCGGAAGAGTCGAACGTTTTGTTTACGCGAGTTCCGGTTGCTCAATTTATGGTAGTCATGGCAAATTACCACTTACCGAAGACCAGGTTTCTTTATTTCATACGACACCTTATCAAATCACTAAAATGTTAGGCGAACTTTACTGCAATTTCTTCTATCATCAGTATAGCTTGCCGGTCGTAAAAACACGATTTTTTAATAGCTATGGTCCGGGAGAAATACCTGGGCAATATCGCAACGTTATTCCTAATTTTATTTATTGGGCCTTATTGGGGAAACCCTTGGTTATTACCGGAAATCCACAAGCGACACGTGATTTTGCTTGGGTTTTTGATTTAGTTGATGCACTACTGCGTTCTGGGCATTGTAAAGAAGCAATTGGCGAAGCTTACAATCTTTCAGGCGGTAAAGAAATTGAAATTGGTTATTTAGCAAAGAAAATTGTCGAGTACTCTGGGAGTAGCTCTGAAATTATAATCGGGTCAAAAAGAAAATGGGACACCAAAGATCGTTTATTAGCGAGTACAGAAAAAGCCCATCAACTTATCGGTTTTAAATCAACTATGGATTTTGATGAAGGATTAAAAACAACTATTGCTTGGATGAAAAATAATCTTGATACCATTAAACGTTCCGCTAAGTTTGGCCCGGGGATCAGCAGCGCTAATGCAGAAGTCATCCTTTAGAGGCTTTTTCCCATGCGGATTTTAATTGTTTCCCAATATTTTTGGCCGGAAAACTTTCGCGTCAATGATATAAGCATAGGATTAGTAGAACGCGGACATGAAGTTACTGTTTTAACTGGAATCCCCAACTATCCTGAGGGTCATTTTTACTCTGGCTATGGTTTTTTCAAAAATCTGCGCCAAACCTACGCTGGAGCGACAATTATTCGTGTCCCACTTATTGCGCGCGGAAAAGGTGGGAATTTTAATTTAATTCTAAATTATTTGTCTTTTGTATTCTTTGGAACAATCCTTGCTCCATTTTTTTGTCGCCAAAAATATGATGCAATTTTTGTATATGGGATATCGCCAATTCTCATGGCCATTCCCGCTATTTTCCTTAAGAAACTCCGTAAAATTCCGCTAGTATTATATGTTTTAGATCTCTGGCCCGAATCAATTTCAGCCGTTGGAGCAATCAAATCTCCATTTCTTTTAAACGGAGTTAAAAAAATCGTACACTTTATTTATAAACATTGTGATCGGATACTTGTTTCCTCGCCAGGTTTTATCGGACGAATCAAGGCCATGGGCATTGAAGAAAAAAAGATTAGTTACTGGCCACAATGGGCTGAGGATTCTTATAAAGTTGTTCCTATCCAAGAAAATTCGACAGAAAGTCAAGAAATGCCCACCGGGTTTCGCATTATGTTCGCAGGCAATATTGGCAGCGCGCAAGGTTTTAACACAATTCTTAAGACCGCAAAAAGATTAAAAAGTCAGAGCAATATCCATTGGGTTATTCTCGGAGATGGCCGAATGAGGCCATGGGTCGAAGAACAAATTCGACTCTATCAACTAGAAAACACGATGCATCTTTTAGGCAAACGTCCGGCAGAAACAATGTCGGACTATTTTGCTTTAGCAGATGTGTTGTTAGTCAGTTTAAAAAAAGACCCAATTTTTGCCTTAACACTTCCCGCTAAAATCCAATCTTACATGGCCTGTGGCCGTCCAATTTTGGCATGTCTTGACGGGGAGGGGGCTTTGGTGGTTGAAGAATCCAAAGCCGGAATTTCTTGCCCATCCGATGACGACGAAGCCTTAGCTCAATGTGTTTTAAAAATGTATCATTTGACCTACGAACAACGAAAAGAGATGGGATTACGGGCACGCGAATATTTTGAGAAACATTTTACGCGAGGTATGTTATTGTCAGAGCTCGAAAAACATTTGAAAGAAAGTTAATCAAATGAAAATCATGCTTATCTTTGGAACTCGGCCGGAAGCTATCAAAATGGCGCCAATTATTTCCTGCCTTAAAACGAAGACAACGAAGATCAAACCGGTTGTTTGCGTGACCGCTCAACATAGGCAGATGCTCGATCAAGTTCTCAAAATTTTTAAAATAAAACCGGACTATGATTTAAATATCATGCGGCCCTCACAGGATCTGTTTTCGATTACCGCCGATACTTTAATGGGCTTAAAAAATATATTGATCAAAGAAAAACCGGATATGGTCTTAGTCCAAGGGGACACGACAACGGCATTGATCGCCGGACTTGCCGCTTATTATTTAAAAATCCCAGTCGGGCACGTCGAAGCGGGACTCAGGACACATCATAAATACAGTCCGTTTCCTGAAGAAGTCAACAGGCATATGTTAAGCGCCCTTGTCGATACCCATTTTGCGCCTACAGATTGGGCGAAATCAAACCTTCTTAAAGAAGGAATACCCCCTGCAAAAATATTTGTAACCGGTAATACCGTTATAGATGCGCTCCTAACGATTCGACGGCGGCAACAAACTTCTGCTTCACAGAAATTATGGGACGCGTATTTCAAAAAATCGTGGGATATTGTGCTCCCCAAAAAAGATTCCGATAAAAAATTTATTCTGGTCACTGGTCATCGACGAGAAAATTTCGGCAAAAGTTTCCGAAACATCTGCTTTGCACTAAAAAAAATCGCTTTATCGCGCCAAAACGTTACAATTGTCTACCCCGTGCACTTAAATCCTAATGTACAGCAACCCGTTAAAACCATTTTAAAAAACATCCCCAATATTTTACTTATTGAACCGTTAGAGTACGAGCCGTTTATTTATTTAATGAGTTACTCGTATTTAATCCTTACCGACTCGGGAGGAATACAAGAAGAAGCCCCCTCCTTTGGAAAACCTGTTCTCGTTATGCGCAGCACGACAGAACGTCCAGAAGGTGTCCAACAAGGAGTTGTCAAGCTTGTCGGTGACAATAAAAAAAGAATCGTCAGCGAAACTTTAAATTTACTGGATGATAAAAAACTTTATAAGACAATGTCAAAGTCTTTGAATCCCTACGGGGATGGAAAAGCGGCTCAAAGAATTCTAAAAGTCCTTGAACGAACTTTTATCAAGTAAAACACCTCTCCAACACATAATGAATAAATCAATAAAAATTCTTGTTACCGGAGCATCCGGTTTTATCGGACACACATTATGCCCAGCTTTATCTGACGCTGGATATAACGTATGCGCTTGCCTTCGAAGGAAAGAAAAAAATCTTTCGCTTAATTACAATGTGCTGGAAATCGACGATATTGGGCCTAACACAGATTGGCAAACAGCATTAACCGGTGCCGATGTCGTCATCCACTTAGCCGCACGCGTTCATATTTTAAATGATCGATCTAAAGATCCTCTGAAAAATTTTCGCAAAGTCAACGTACAAGGAACAGAACACTTAGCCCGCATGGCCGCAAAAGCGGGGGTCAAAAAATTTATTTTTATCAGTTCCGTCAAAGTCAACGGCGAAGGCTCACTGCGACCTTACAAAGAAACAGATGTTCCACAGCCCGAAGACGCCTACGGCCTCAGCAAAACAGAAGCAGAAAATGCCTTAAAAGCCATCGCTCTGCAAACTGGTTTGCCAACGGTTATTTTACGACTTCCTTTAGTTTATGGCCCAGGAGTAAAAGCAAATTTTAAAAATTTGATTAAACTCGCTTCTTTGGGATTGCCATTGCCGTTTAAAAATATTTGTAATCAACGCAGTTTTCTTTATCTTGGCAATCTTATCGATGCAATTAAGACATGCATCACTCATCCTTTAGCCGCCGGCGAAACTTTTTTAGTCAGTGACGCACAAGACATTTCTACGCCGGGTCTGATGCGACTTATCGCCTCTGCAATGAATAAAAAAATTGTTTTGTTCTCTTTCCCGCCAAGTATTTTAAACACACTGGGACTCTTGACGGGGCAAAGCCAAACGATTAAGAAATTAACCGACACATTATGTGTCGACAGCAGTAAAATTCAAAATTTGCTGGGGTGGAAACCGCCGTTTTCTCTTGATGAAGCAATAGCAGAAACTGTAAAATATTCTCAACCATGATAAAGCGAATTTTTGATCTGACCTTATCTGTAATTTTGCTCATTTTATTTAGCCTGCCGATGCTTCTTATCGCGGGCTTTGTTAGATATAAGTCAAAGGGGTCTGCTTTATTTTGGAGTGATCGAATCGGTAAAAACAATGCCATTTTCAAAATGGCTAAATTCCGGACGATGCGGCTCGATACGCCGCAACTGGCCACACACTTAATGAAAGACCCGCAGTCTTACTTGATCCCCGGAGGGTCATTTTTGCGTAAATACAGCCTCGATGAACTGCCGCAATTGTTTAATATTTTAAAAGGCGATATGAGTTTTGTAGGGCCTCGTCCAGCATTATTTAACCAAGATGACTTGGTGGCTCTAAGAACACAAAAAGATGTGCATCGTTTAGTCCCGGGAATAACCGGTTGGGCACAGGTTAATGGACGAGATGATTTGCCGATTCCCCAAAAAGTTTTATTCGACGAACAATACCTGCATCGTCAATCTTTTTGGTTTGATCTCTATATTATTTTCTTAACAGCTCTAAAAGTTGTTAAAAAAGAAGGCGTTTCTCATTAATGTCTGTTAAAATTACCTCTCGAAAATATTGTTAAAATAGCCCATGAATATCAAACTGCTTATACTGAAATTTCGCCGACCGATCATTATCATTATTCATCTGATTTTGATAATTATCGCATACCTGCTGGCTTTTTATTTACGGCTCGACTACAAAATTGACAGCTCGAGTTGGTCGCTGATCGGCCGGACCCTGCCGCTTTTAATCTGCATAAAAATGTTTATTTTTGGATACTTCGGCCTGTTTTCGGGTTTGTGGCGGTATGTGGGGATCTCGGACATTTGGCGAATCATCAAAGTCCATCTTTTAGCGATGTTGTGTTTCATGGCTTTGATTTATTTTGTTCATTTTTGTACAGGTTTTCCACGCGCAATATTTATATTGGATTGTATTTTAAGTTTTTGTTTGGTGTCAGGCATTCGTTTTTCTACACGTTTATTTCGAGAAAAATACCGTCCTCTTGCGACAAATACGAAAAAAACGGCACTTATCATCGGTGCGGGAGATGCTGGCGTTTTGGTGTTACGAGACGTAAAATCTAATCCAAAGTCCACAATTAAAATTGTCGGCTTTATCGACGATGACCCTAACAAAATGAATTTACATATTCAAGGCGTGCCAATTTTAGGCAACCAGGAAGATATCCCCAGTATTGTTACTAAATTCGGGGTCGATGAAGTAATTATTTCGATCCCGTCGGCCAAAGGCGAAACGATACGCAGCATTGTTG
>CAZNNZ010000026.1:0-7220 GCA_964574575.1 uncultured Planctomycetales bacterium | reverse complement strand
TCGTTACAGAATATGCAGTTGATGAGCTGATTATCGCAATTCCCTCAGCAAAAGGGGAAACAATCCGAAGTATTATTGCCAATTGCGGGATATTGTCGGTCAAAATCCGTATCGTCCCCGGTTTACAAAAAATCCTAAACGGGGAATTAGAAGTCAAGCCGCGGGATATTGAACCCGATGATCTTTTAGGTCGAGAAACTGTCAGTGTCAATGCGCAAGAGATCAATGCTTATCTTGCGGACAAAGTAGTTTTAGTGACTGGTGCCGGCGGATCGATTGGCTCATGCCTTTGCCGGCAAATCGCAACTTTCAATCCCAGAGAGATTCTATTATTTGACCACAATGAAAACGAAGTCTATTATTTGAGCCTTGAATTCCACAAAGAATATCCACACATCAAATTCCACAGTATCATCGGTGATGTCAAAGATATCGGACTTTTAAAAAGTACTTTTTCCAAATATAAACCAGCCGTTGTGTTTCATGCCGCAGCGCACAAACATGTGCCGCTGATGGAAGAAAATCCGATAGCTGCAGCAAAAAATAATGTAATTGGCAGCCGCAATCTCATCTATGCGGCAGATCATTATCAGGTCGAACGTTTCATTCTCATCTCGACAGATAAAGCCGTCAATCCGACTAATGTAATGGGAATGACCAAAAGAGTTACCGAAATGATTTTGCAGTCCAAAGCTACCCATAGTAAGACAAAGTTTATGGCGGTGCGATTTGGAAATGTTTTAGGATCCAACGGCAGTGTTGTTCCTTTATTTAAAAAACAAATCGAAAGTGGCGGGCCGTTGACTGTCACGCATCCTGACGTGACACGTTATTTTATGAGCATCAAGGAGGCCAGCCAACTGGTTTTGCAAGCCGGCAGTATGGGCAAAGAGGGAGAAATATTTATTTTGGACATGGGGGAACAGATCAAAATATTAAATTTAGCCAAAGAGTTGATCACGCTTTATGGTTTAAAGGTCGATGAAGATATCAAAATCAATTTCATCGGCTTGCGACCAGGTGAAAAGTTATATGAAGAAACATTGCTGGATACCGAAAAAGACCAAGCCACCAAAGCTGATAAAATTTATATTGCCCAATCCCAATGTTTTGACCCGCGCGCCTTGCGTAGAGAAATCAAAAAGTTAGAAAAACTGATCCAATCAATGGATGGGCCTGCTGTCGTTAAGAAATTAAAGGAAATCATCAGCGTATGAAATTAAAGATTATAAAACTTTTAGATATCATTATTGAGTATTCGATTTACGGATTTATTCTCTTTATTCCTATCGCTATTGCACCAGTGAGTATTTTTTCCGGCATTGCCGTTGTATTATTTTTAATCAAACAAATCCTATCGCCAGATTTCTCTACATTCAAAACCCATAAAACTTTTTTTTTAATCCTTTTAGCTTTCTTTATTTTTATGGCCTTGTCTTTGCTTAATAGCGGACCTCTGTTAGGGAAAAGTTTTCATGCGCTTTACCATAAGTGGGGGAAATTCCCTTTCTTGCTTTGGACACTCATTAGCACATTGCGCAATAATCGGCGTATTGTTAAGGCCATCTGGGTTTTATCATTGAGTGCAACTCTACTTATGCTTACGACCTTTTCACAAAAACTCTTTGGGCTAGAATTCTTGCGTCATCAGTCTTTAAGTGGCGCAATCGTAACCGGGCCTTTTGGAAACCAAAACGACTTGGCCGCATATTTGACAGGTATTATTCCAATCATTCTTTGTTTTGGCTTGTGGAAATGGCAAAACATCTCTGTCCGAATAGGGCTTCTTTTCCTTTCTTTTCTCCTAATAAGTATTTCTATCTTAACTCTTTGTCGAGGCGGCTGGGTAGGACTTGCAGCAGGTTTATTTGCAGTAGCGTTGTTTACGAATTATGTTCATTTATCAAAGAAAATGTTTTGGAGCGTTTTTTCAATCGGCTATATTTTTAGTCTGCCACTGTTGGGAGCCCTGTTGCTTTTATTTCAAAATCGCGGGGATAGCTCAAGATTAATTATTTATCGTGGCGCATGGAAAATGATCACCGAGCATCCACTGCTAGGAAAAGGGCTGGGAACTTTTATGGATTACTGCGCCCAGTACACAAATAATCTTGGCAGGTATTATGCGCATAATTGTTTTCTACAAATCTGGGCGGAATCAGGAATTTTTTCTTTATTATGTTTTCTTCTATTGGTGGGATACGTTTTCTATAAAAGTTTTAAAATGCTTTTACAAATAGGCGACTCTTTAGAATCTTTTATACTCATCGGCTTAAACGCAGGTTTATTAGGATTTTTGGTACACAGTTTTTTTGATACACAACTTTATTCTTCACAATTAAGTTTTCTTTTTTGGACAATATTAGGGTTATGCGTCGCTCTTCATTCAAATTTAAATCAAAATAAAATTTCTTAAAAACAGCGAGGAACAAAGCTAGTGAAAAAAATATTGCTCACGGGTATAGCCGGCTTTATTGCTTCAAGAACAGGGCAAATGCTTTTAGATCGCGGTATCGATGTTGTAGGGATCGATAATATAAACGATTATTACGATGTAAGAATAAAGGAATACCGATTAAAATCATTAAGAAAGTACAAAAATTTTACATTTTACAAATGCGATATTGAAAATAAATATGCCCTAAAGACGATTTTTAAGAAATTCCCTTTTACCACAGTGGCTAATCTTGCAGCGCGTGCTGGAGTTCGCTACAGCATGAAAAATCCTTATGTTTATTTATCAACCAATGCCATGGGGACACTTAACCTGCTAGAGCTTTGCAAAGAATACAAAGTCAAAAAATTTCTTTTAGCGTCCACCTCGTCGCTATATGCAGGTCAAAAAATGCCATTTGTAGAAAACCTACCAGTCAATTCACCTATTTCGCCTTATGCAGCCAGCAAAAAAGCGGCTGAAGTCATGGCATATACCTATCATTATCTTTATGGCATCGATGTTTCAATCTTACGTTATTTTACCGTTTATGGCCCAGCTGGCCGACCGGATATGAGTATATTTCGTTTTATCAAATGGATTGATGAAAGCAAACCTATAGAAATTTTTGGTGACGGAACCCAAAGTCGAGATTTTACATATGTAGATGATATCGCTGCAGGAACAATCAAAGCTCTCAAAAAAGTCGGTTTTGAAATTATTAATCTCGGCGGCAATCGGCCATATGAACTTAATGAAATGATAAGGCTTATTGAAAAACAATTAGGCAAAGAATCGCAACGGCATGAAAAAGCATTTCATAAAACTGACTTGAAAGCTACCTGGGCCAACATTTCTAAAGCTCAGCAACTTTTGGCTTGGCAACCTAAAGTCAGCTTAGAAGAAGGCATTAAGCAAACAGTAGCTTGGTATCTTGCCAACAAAATATGGCTGGCTAAAATAACCATCTAATACCACCCCAACTAATACAAAGTTAAACCGTTTGACAACCCTAAGGCTCACAGCTATAATTTCTCGTCAGTTAAAGAAAAGGAAGAGTTCCCCACCCCGATAACCCTTGTTCGAGAAGTTGTGTTCCATTTTTATCTTACGCCAAGGCCCCTTAAAGGTGTGGTTATTATATTTTTCGTAGTTTAAAAAAATCGGAGGTTGCAATGACTGAAGTCAAAACAGAAACAAAAGCAATGGAAGCCAAAAAAGCCGCAGATCTCGATAATAAGCATAAAGCCCTCGAACTTGCTCTCACGCAAATCGAAAAGCAATTTGGCAAAGGCTCAATCATGAAAATGGATGAGGCAACCTGTCTGGATATTCCCGCAATTCCAACAGGTTCCTTAGCCATTGACGTGGCCTTAGGCATCGGCGGCATTCCTCGCGGCCGGGTCGTCGAAATTTACGGGCCAGAATCCTCGGGAAAAACAACGTTGACCTTAAGTATTATCAATCAAGTCCAAAAATTAGGCGGAGTGGCCGCTTTTATCGACGCCGAACACGCTTTCGATGCAAGCTATGCTAAGACGGTTGGTGTCAAACTAGAAGACCTTCTTATTTCCCAACCCGACACCGGCGAACAAGCTTTAGAAATTGCCGAAACCTTAGTCCGATCCAATGCCGTTGATTTGGTGGTCATCGATTCTGTCGCCGCTTTAACACCACGCGCCGAAATAGAAGGCGAGATGGGCGATTCGCACATGGGTTTACAAGCGCGACTTATGTCCCAGGCACTGCGTAAACTGACCGCCGCTATTAATAAGAGTAAGACCTGTGTGATTTTCATCAATCAAATCCGTATGAAAATAGGCGTCATGTTCGGTAATCCGGAAACGACCACCGGCGGAAATGCGTTAAAGTTTTACGCATCCGTGCGCATTGACCTGCGCCGCATCGAGTCCTTAAAACGCGGGGACGAAGTCATCGGCAACCGCATACGCGCTAAAATCGTCAAAAACAAAGTCGCCGCACCTTTTCGAGATGGAGAATTTGAAATTCTCTTTACCGAAGGGATTTCACGATTAAGCGACATTATTGACATGGGCGTTAAGTCGGAGATCATCCAAAAAGCCGGCGCTTGGTTTTCTTTTGAGAATGAAAAAATAGGGCAAGGCCGTGACAGCGCACGCAAGTTTCTGGAAGAGAACCCTAAAATCGCTAACAAAATCGAAAAGTCAATTATTGAAAAACTACTTATCAAACGCTAAAAAACTATGAAAAAAGTATTATTGTTTCTTTTCATCTTTTTAAGTGTCGCGGCACCAAAACTCGCCGCCGAAGAACCAAACTTAATTACCGCCGTCAGTGATGTTGCCCAAAAAATCGGGCCGGCGGTAGTCGCCATTAAAACAGAAAAAACCAAACATTACCGGCCACAGGCAAACTATTTTGGCAATCCTTACGATGACGATGCGATGAGCGAATTCTTCCAAGACTTTTTTGGAGCAGTACCGGATTACGAACAAAAAGCGCTTGGGCTAGGATCAGGGGTTATTATCGATGCCCGCGGATATATTTTAACCAATGACCATGTTGTTAATGGTGCTGACAAAATCACGGTCACTTTACCCGACGGCCGCAAATTTGACGCAGAATTAACCGGCATTGATGTGCGCTCTGACCTAGCACTTATCAAGATCACGGCAAAAGATCTTCCTGTGGCAAACCTTGGAAATTCCGAAAATGTAAAAATCGGCCAATGGGTTGTCGCTATCGGCAACCCGTTCGGCAATATTTTAGACGACCCTCAGCCAACGGTGACATCCGGCGTTATCAGTGCTCTGCACCGGAGTCTGCCGCAAACATCACGACAAGATTCAGATTATTCCGATTTAATCCAAACCGATGCCGCAATTAATCCTGGAAATTCCGGTGGACCTTTGGTCAATTTAAATGGCGAAGTCGTCGGTATTAATGTCGCAATCTTTTCAACCTCGGGCGGCTATCAAGGTGTGGGGTTTGCGATTCCTGTTAATTATGCCAAAGCGATTGTTGATCAACTGACACAAGGAAAAAAAATCGAATACGGCTGGATCGGGGTTGGGATTCAAGATATTGATCAACGTTTGGCGCAATATTTTACATTGACGGCCAATGAAGGCGTTCTGGTCACCAAAGTACTTAAAGATGCGCCTGCAGATAAAGCGGGAATCCAAGAAGGAGACATTATCCTTTCGGTCAACAAAATTAAAGTCCGCAATTCTTCGGCACTCGTTAAACAAATCAGCAATGCTGTAATTGGTAAGCCGGTTATTTTAGAAATTTTACGCGACCAGAAAAACATAGAAATTCCGGTCACCGTCGGAAGAAATGAAAGTACAGCCGCCGAAACTATTCAAACGGCCCAACCAAAATTAAAATCACAAATCTTAAAATCTTGGCGAGGATTAAGCGTTGAAGAAGTCACAGAGCAAAAAGCCCAAGAATTACGATTGGCAAATACCAATGGTGTCCTAGTTACAGAAGTTGCACAAAACAGTCCGGCACAATTAAGTGGCCTTGAAAAAAATGATGTGATTATCGCTATCAATAAACGCAGGATTCACAATTTAGACGATTACAATCAAGCGGCCAACGAAACAAAGGGAAGTTGTTTGGTTCGCACCGTTCGCGGATTTTTTGTACTCGAACCATAAAATGGCATTGGAAGAAAAACAGGAAATTTTATTTTCAAAAGCCAAAACAGCAGTTTACCGCTGTTTAAAGTTTCGAATACGCAGTGAATACGAAATAGTCACTAAACTTAAAGACAAAGGTTTTGATAATGGTATTATTGAACAAGTTATTGCGTTTTTTAAAAAATCCGGGCTGATCGACGATGCGGTTTTTGCGCAAGCTTGGATTGTTTCTCGTCTGGCTAAACCAATAGGCGTCAAACGTATCCGTCAGGAATTAAAAGAAAAAGGAGTCGCCGACGAAATTGTCAGCAAACAAATCGCAAAGCTTACGAAAGATTACGACGAGCTAAAGGCGGCAGAGCAAGTGACACAGAAACGAATAAAAATTTATCAAAAACTCGATAAGACAACACAACAAAGACGCTTGGAGGGCTATTTAATGCGTCGGGGATTTTCAGCGCAAATAGTTTACAAGATAATAAAGTTACTTAATTAAAACCAGCGCGCGGGTCCTGTCCCTGCGGCACCCTACCGTCCTCGCATTCGCTGCGGGCGGCAGGGGTCCCGCCTACGGGCCACCCGCCCTTTTTAAAAAAACATTATGTTAACCGCAAATGAAATACGAAAAAATTTTTTAGAATTCTTTAAGTCCAAACAGCACTCGGTCATTGCCAGCGATTCTTTGGTGCCTAAAGATGACCCGACGGTCTTGTTTACCACTGCCGGCATGCAGCAGTTTAAACGCCAATTTTTGGGACATATCGACGGCTTTACGCGCGCGACAACTTCCCAAAAATGCCTGCGCACCGATGATCTCGATCAGGTCGGCGTGACCGCGTTTCACCACACGATGTTTGAAATGCTGGGCAACTTTTCATTCGGCGATTACTTTAAAAAAGAAGCCATTGAGTGGGCATGGGAATTTTTGACCCAAGCACTAAAAATCCCGCCAGAAAAACTCTGGGTCTCGATATATAGGGAAGATACAGAAGCACAAAAAATTTGGCTCGAACACATCAAAATTCCTGCAAACAAACTCGTCAAACTCGGCGACAAAAGCAATTTTTGGCCGTCTAACGCCAAGCTCAACGGCCCCAACGGACCCTGCGGCCCATGCTCCGAAATTTTCTTTGACTACGGCGTCAATCCCCATTGCG
>CAZNNZ010000025.1:16884-17190 GCA_964574575.1 uncultured Planctomycetales bacterium | reverse complement strand
TAATATTCAATCCCTTGCTGATTTGTCTTACTTACCATGCTGTCCCTAACTCGACAAATCAAGTCGCAAGGGATTTCGTGCCGCGAGCTAAAAGCTCACGGCACTCAACAAATCTTCCCATGTTTATACGGACGGTTTTTATTTTTGTTGGATTTCTTTTCAATTTCTGCCTCAATATCAATCTTCATCCCACCACAAAGATCTAATAAACGAATAAAACTATCCGCAATTTCTTCCTTAAAATTTTCTTGATCTTGGATACGATGCGCTTCCATAGCTTCAGCTAATTCAGTGACAATAAGCATC
>CAZNNZ010000025.1:10202-16874 GCA_964574575.1 uncultured Planctomycetales bacterium | reverse complement strand
TTTGTCCCAAAAACCTTTTTCAACGGCAATCGAATGACACAAAGCCGAAAGTTCATTGAGGGATTTTCCCTTGATCTCTAAAGTCTGCAAATTGTCCTCCATCATTTTAATCATAATGTAGGGAACAGTGGCGACCGTTCCCTGCTACGTTAATCAACGCATTCTAATACCTATTTATAAAATTTTCCATATCTTTCGCAAGCTCTGCGCATACTGTAATTTTCTTTCGCGTGCAAGGATGAGTAAAACTCACCTCTTTAGCATGAAGAGCAACCCGTTTAAACTTAACCGGAAAATCTTTCCCAAAAGCGTAAAGCCGCTCGCCTAATATCGGATGCCCAATTTCGCCTAAATGGATACGAATCTGATTGGTTCTGCCCGTCAAAGGATAAACCTCGACAACACTAAAAAGATGTTTAACAGCCAACACTTTATATCGAGTGACCGCGAGTTTGCCTAAAACCTTTTCTCGTCTACGGCTATATTTCTTTTCATGAAAATCGCGAATGACACTTTTGATTTCACCAGCCGAATTTTTCATTTTGCCGCGAACAAAAGCAATATATTTTTTCTCGACTGCCCCTTTGCGAAATTGGTCCATCAACCGCTCTTGATTAACCTTGCCACGAGCAAAAATAATGGCACCCGAAGTTTCTCGGTCTAAACGATGACAAGGATAAAGTAACCCTTTTTCTGTCGCAGGGCATTGCTCATTGACAATATCCCCTAGCGTCCGCGACAATCCCCTAGCGTCTGGAACAACCAAAAGTCCTGCAGGTTTATCAAAAACAATAAAATCCGCATCTTCGTACAAAATTTCAATCGCAGAAGGCATAGAAAGGTCAAACGTTAAACTTGCGACTGGTCGCTATTTTCTTCTTCAAATTGAGATTCAATAAGCTCTTTTAAATAATCAAGCTTGCGGAAAACAATAACCGGAAAAATAATTACGACCCAAAGTTGAATAGCAACCATGAATAACATTTGCAACGGGGTAACCTGATTGAGCATCGCTTCCATAACTCAAAGAGCTTTCGTTTGTGCTTTTTCTTCTAAGGAAAGCATATTAGAAACATAATCGACTAACACAGCCACGTCGCGCGCCTGAATATCATTAAAAAAAACGGCAACATTATACGTTCCGTTAGACGGATCACTCTCGGTACGCACAATGACCGCGCCACAAGAAATTTTCTTGGTAACCGTCCGATCATTACTCTTAAAAGGCAAAAGAAATTGCACCTTTAACTTGGTCATCGGTTCAATGTATTGATTGACGCGACAATAGGCGCCTGAACGGCTTAAGTTTTTTGTTTCAGTAACAAGATCAAAATCGTTGCCCGAAATTTTGACAGGGACACTGCCAAAAAAACGCGGGTCCTTACGGCGTTCGACAGAAGATTTGTGACTCATTGATATCCTCCCACCAGCGACCTAAACGATTACACCTCTGCAGGCTTGGTTTCTGCGGTTTCCTTAGCAGGTCTGACTTTTCGCCAACAGCTATAATTGCAATAATATTTGCCATCACGAAAATAACGGCGGGATTTTTTTACAGGTTTTTTACAGCCGGCGCAGTTTTTGACAATCTCTGGGGCGGCTTCTTTTTTTTCATCTGCCATAACTTAACAACGCTCCTTTTAAAGTGCTACGGGTTATCTCAAATCTAAAAAATTTTTAACAACAAAACGCGGAAAAACATTTTCGCGATTTTCCAAGAATTCACAGCCAACGTGATATGTGTCCGAATGCGCAACCTTTTGCACCCAGACAACTCGGGCATCTAAAGTTGCTTCCCGTTCGGGCTTAAGCGCAAGATTAACAACAACCTGCGCGTCAATAGGGATAAAATCTTCGGTACGAAAACGCACGCCCCCGCAGCTAAGATCATAACCTACCGAACCGGTTAAAGTAGGGATTTCCGGGAAACGATATGCCACAGCTTCGCGAAACTCTGCACGAGGAAACTTTCTGTTATCTGGCAAACTCATAAGCATCCTCCCAACCGACGGGTGATTATAGCACAATCCGGCGTTTTGCAACAAAAAAATTCAGCCCCTTTTAATCGTAAGGGCGTATTGCAATACGCCCTTACGTACAAATTTGAAACATGAAGCCTTTGCAACTAAGAAATGATCCGAATTATCTGCTTGTTTCTGAAATGAAGTTCCAGTCGACTCATTTAATTAATAATTTCCCAACATTGGTCTGCTGGGAGACCCCAGTCCGTATAAAGTGGACATTGGCCAACCAGATAATTACTCGCTCCATTAAGACAAAAATACATTGTGGCATAACATATGACAGCACCCGGATATTGTGGTGGCAAAGAGCCTGTGCTACCAGAAAAAGGATATTCGAGACCCAATTGAGTAGAAAGAAGCTTACAAACAACAAATTTATACGGAAACGCGTCCGCAGGATCAGTCCAGCCCGCATATATAATGTCCGTTCCATTCGGGCAGTTGTTACAACCACAATGAATTCCGCTCGGAAACTGACATCCCCCCGGCCCAGCAGTAAAACCTGCAGCACACACCGCTTCACAATAGCTTGTGCCCAAACACCCAACACTATTATCTAAGTACTTCACTGGATAAGTAGGACTTGGAAGTCCTTGCTCTCGGAGAGTTGCATTAGGTTGGCACCACGTCGCATTAATATCCAAAGTATCACAAGTATAATTGCACAATGCATCTGGACTACAGTCATATTTAGCGACAGGAATTGGTGATCCGCACCATTTCTGCTTTTCTCTCTGTCCATAAACACACGTACCAATTGCACCAGGATCATTGGCACAAAGAGAATAAGTCGGATCGCCACAACACGTGTTGGTCAGATCATCCCCACAACGAAGGGGAGGAATAACACCACGATCCATAAGCGTGGCATCACACCCTGCCGGAGTACAACTAAACTTGTTATAAATTCTTTTTTGCTTTGAACAAGCCATTCCGTCGATAGTTGTACCATCGCCACAAAGAGGCTCAGGAACACAATCACAAGTTGGCAAAGGAACACTCGTTGGACCCTCGGTAATCCTTTCCCGTTCCGAATCAATGGCTCCTTCCTCGATACTTTTAAAATGAGAATTAATTGACCGCACCACATACGGCCCGCCAATAATGATCGCCATCATGACAAAAACCATAACCCCTAATAATTCTAGGCTCGATTGTCCACGGCGGTATTTTTTGAAGGGAAACATAGTCAAAGTATAAAACAAAATTACCGTCTTGCCAATGGAATTATTTTTTAACTTTGCTATAATGTCGTCCATGTATAAACAATTCTACAACTTTACCGAACAACCCTTTAGCGTCACCTGCGACCCCGAATTTTTCTTTGCCAGCCAGCGGCATGACGAGGCCTTTTCACACTTGATTTATGGCATTGACCAGCGCAAAGGCATCTTGGTTATAACCGGCGAAATCGGTACCGGCAAAACCACACTTTGCCGAACTTTGCTCAGCCGCCTCAAAAGCAATATCAAAACTGCGCTGGTGCTTAATCCTTATTTTTCAGAACTGCAACTGTTGCAATTTATCGTCAAAGATTTGGGAATTATCGGAAACTTTCGCAGTAAGCTGGCCCTCATTTCAGCGCTTAATAATTTCCTCATCGAACAGGCAACTTTAGAAAATAATGTGGTGCTTATTATTGATGAAGCGCAAAATCTTAAAATCAATCAGCTTGAACAAATACGGCTTTTATCAAATCTTGAAACCGAAAAAGAAAAATTACTGCAGATTGTTCTCGTCGGACAACCCGAACTGCAAGAAAAACTCAAACTCCCCAGTTTGCGCCAATTAACTCAACGGGTCGCGGTGCGTTATCATATTTTGTCTTTAGACAAAAGCGATGTCGCCCGATATATTGAGCATCGCATCAAAATTGCCGCAGGCTTTTTGCCCGACTCAAAACTTTCGCCTAATCAACTGCCCGTCCACTTTACCAACCGCGCTGTGGAAATCATTTTTGGCCACTCGCAAGGCACGCCGCGAATCATCAATATCCTCTGCGATCGCGCACTGCTCTTAGGCTACGTCACGGGAACAAACATCATCGACGAAAATATCACTTTAAAAGCCGTTGACGAGGTCGGCTATCATCATGAGCATCATTCACGAAGCGCTAAAGAAAGTCCAGTCGAATCGTTCTGAAAATACAAGCATTGTCAACAAAACGACTGCCAACACAACAATAAGCCCCAAGCAATCTAATCTATCCATGCACTGGTGGATTTTGTTAGTCTCTGCTCTCGCCGGAATCACGATTTACAATCTCTATGAGTACACCCTCACAAGCCGCGAAATGGCGATAACAAAATTTTCGGCTGGTCAATTGCCTGTTCTTTCCAGCGAAACACTCGGCACAACCTCTTTGCCAAAACCACCTCAACCCAAAAAAGATGAACTCATCCTCTCTGGTGTCGTCGAGATGGACGGCAAAAACTTTGCGCTGATTAATAATGAATTTTATGAAACCGGCGAAAAAGTGTCTGGAAGAACAATTACAAAAATCACAACCGACAGTATTGAAGTCCTTGAAAAAGGCAAAACACGAACCATCAAAGTCCTGCGGCCGGATTAGTAATTACCACATATTTCTCGCAAGAATGCAAATATGTCCCGTGCTCAAACAGTGTCTCGCGCCAAAACTAAAACTTAGAGCTACCCGAAAAAAACATCGGCGCTCGTCCTAAAAAGGACTTCCTTTGGTCGCCAAACTCGCACTGGACACATCTGCATCCTTGCGAGTTACTGTTTGCTATAAATAACTTTTTATCGCGGCTTTGATATCGGGTAATGAAACTGGGTCAACAACTTTGACGCTTCCTAAACCTGTGGCCAGAACAAAACGCGGTTTTCCCGATTGGAATTTTTTGTCATGCATCATATGATTTAAAACTTCTGAAAGTTTAACGCCGGTGATTTTCTCCGGCAGACCAATGTCAGAAAGAACGCCGCCCAAAATCGCGGCTTCCTTTAGCGTCAAAAATTTCAGACGAACAGACAGTTCTGCGGCAACACGCATTCCAAGAGCCACCGCCTCTCCATGTTGATAAACACGAAACTTTCCTGCCGCCTCAACCGCATGACCGACGGTGTGGCCAAAATTTAAAATCGTGCGCAAACCCTTGGTTTCTTTTTCGTCCTGTTCGACAACCTTGGCCTTAATACGGCTACACTGATAAACAATTTCTTCCAAAACCTTAGCATCCGAATTTAAAAGTTTAGCCACATTGCGGCTAATATAATCAAACAATCGCCGATCGGCAATAACACCGTATTTAACAGCTTCACTTAACCCATTGCGAATCTGACGTTTATCCAGTGTAGAGAGAAGCTCCACATCACTAAAAACTAATTTAGGCTGATAAAAAGCGCCGACAAGATTTTTCCCGACGGGCAAATCAATAGCTGTTTTGCCGCCGATTGCCGAATCAATTTGCGCCAACAAAGTCGTCGGCACCTGCACGTAGGGCACACCGCGCCGATAGACTGCGGCCACAAATCCCGAAAGATCCCCGACAACCCCGCCGCCTAAAGCGACAATAAAAATATTTTTGTTAACATCGTGCCACGCAATCTTTTCTAAAAGAGCAACAAAAGTTTTGGTAGATTTACTCTTTTCCCCTTCTGCGACCTCAAAAAACTCAACGCCAAAGCCCTGCGCGGCCAAACTCTTTTCTAAAGTTTTTCCATACAATTTTTTAAGCAAGGGATGAGTAATGACCAAGGCCTCACCGCTTAAATTCAAACTCTTAAGCTCAGCGCCTAAGTTTTGCAAAATTTGTCGACCTATAATGATTCTATACCCATGCTCACGCAAATTTACTTTAAGACTTAAAGCCATCTCTCACCCTTTCTAATTTTGACACCTTCGGTTAGAGCAAACCCTTCGGCTCAATGAACGGTCCCCGATGGAGTCCCGCCTAAAGACGGGAAAAAATCGGGACTGCGTTGGATAGTTCGCCAAAGGCGAAACTACAATTCGCCGTCGGGTTTCTCTAACCTAAGGTTCAACAAATTACAAAACAGACAAATTACCAATCAAAATTTCGGCCATCGCCATCACAAACCCACCCAAAAAGTCTAAAGCGCCGCTTTGCAAAAGAATAATCACAATAATAAACCCAAACGGTTCAAGATATAAATATTTCCTTGCCAAGCTCGTCGGTAAAAGCCCCGCCACAACACGTGAACCATCCAAAGGCGGAATGGGAATCATATTAAAAGTTGCAAGCATCAAATTGATTACAACGGCTAAACTAAAAATTTTGGGCCCCAAAGGAAACATCAAGCTGGCTATAAGGGCTAAAACAATATTGACCGCCGGCCCAGCTAAAGCAACAAAAATCATATCTCGTTTAGGATTATTTAAATTCGCAAAATTAACCGGCACCGGTTTGGCCCAGCCAAAAGGAAATCCCAAAATAATCTTTGCCACAATAGGAACCAAAATAGTTCCAATCGGGTCAATGTGCTTGAAAGGATTAAGTGTCAAACGCCCCAAAAGTTTTGCCGTCGGATCGCCAAATTTTAGCGCAACAAATCCGTGCGCATATTCGTGCAAAATGACAGCGACTCCCAAAATAAAAATAATTTCTACTGTTTGTAAAATTTCGAAATTTTGATGAGCTTCATTGCCATGAATTGAATCGGT
>CAZNNZ010000025.1:0-10192 GCA_964574575.1 uncultured Planctomycetales bacterium | reverse complement strand
CTAATTTGGGCTAACTCTGGCGACGAAAAATCAAAACAAATGTGATTTTGGTAACCAGAACGACAGGATTATCAGATTTGATGTCTGGCTGTAATTTGCCTTCAATCTTAACTTTTTGATTTAAAAAGCCGTCTAGCATATGACGATAACCCTGTAGCGCATAAACTTTTCCGTCGCTTTGCAAATAATGACGAATATCCAAAGACACTGATTTATTCCCAAGATCTTGCACAACTCCGCTTGCAGTAAACACATTGACAGCAACTTGAGGAATTTCTTCAACAACCAGCGGATTTTTGACATCCACCTTAGGTGTCGCCGCTTGCACCAAACGTGGAGCCGGAATTTCTAAAGATTGGAATTCAATAAAATTCTTGGCGACCCAGCCAAAACTCTGATCGGGCGGCTGAATCTGATACCAATTTTCTTTTTTTTCAATAATCGCAACCAAATCACCTTTTTTTAGCTGACCGACAATTGAAGCATTGGCCAAAGCCGCGGCACGGATATTAAGCCGATTGCCAATGACTTCGCCAATTCCATTTCCTAAATCTTTTATAAATCCCGCGTTAACATAGACTTTAGCTTCAAGAGGAAGTTTAACTTTGCGCCAATCAAAACTTTCGCCGACGACAACAACTTGATCATCTTTCTTTAGTTGGCCCAAAGATTCAAAATTCGCATTTTGTCCTGCACGCAAGTTCGCCGTTGTAGCTGTGACCTTGGCCACAAAAGGAAAAGCCTCTTGTGCTTGGCAATCAACAATACCAAAACACAAAAGGCTTAAACACAAGAGAAGAGTTTTTTTCATTTATTTCTTGGGTGCAGCAGCTTTTGCAGCAGGAGCGGCAGCTTTTGCGGCCGGTGCCCCAGCTTTTGCAGCTGGTGCAGCTTTAGCTCCACCGGCGGCAGGAGCAGCAGCGCCCTCAGCAGCAGCTTCTTTAACAGCTTTACGCGCTTTTAACTTAATAATCTTTGTTTTAGGAAGACCCACCGCACTGCGATCTTCTTTCCAAAGACCTTTTTTCATAATTTCTTTCATCCGTTCAATGCGCGTTAAAACAGAACGTTGTTGCGCTCCGGCGGTATCAATTTTAAGAGACGAGTGTAGCGACATTATAAACTCCTTATCGTACTATCTTTGTATCGTTTTTTAAGTTTGGTTAACATTTGTTTGGCTTGATCTTGGCTCGAAAACTTTCCCACACAAACAATCGAATAATTTCCCTTAACCGCCACAAAACTTGCCAAGCCTTTGCGCTTAAGATCCCCTGATTCCTTCTCTGCCATAGATTGACTTTTGTAAGATGCTACCTGAACAGTATACCTTTTGTCAACACCTTTTTCTGCTTGGGTCCCACGAGCGATAACTGGCGCAGCCACAACAGCCGGCGGTAAAACTTGGCCAGCAGCTTGAGCCGTTGCTGTTATTGTTGAAACAGGTTTACTCACAACAGGCGCTGTGGTAATCACAGAGATCTGTGGATGCGGCATAACACTGGTTTGGGTTAGCGTTTGTGTGGTCAGTTGCGCAACAGGCCGCGCCAAACGCGCCTTAACTCGGCCACGCTCAACTCCAATCGAAAAAGCAATGATCAAACCAACAATCAAAAAAACAAAAACCACGACAAGATTTTCAAATGTGAGTACAAGCCGGCTAAAAATAAAACGCGGCGCAGTATTTTCTATAGGCTCACCAGTAGTGCCGGGAAAAAGTTCAAATTGAGATTGATTTCCAAAATGGATATTCATGGAGATATTATATAAAGGCTTATTGCAGTTTACTCAAGAATTTTCGAAAGTTTTTTTGTTTGTAAAGGTCATTAAAACATTTGATGACCTTTGGATCAAATTGCGTGCCACTGTTGCGTAATAATTCTTCAAGCGCCTGTGACAAACTAAGTTTTCCTTTATAAGGCCGTCCGCGCGTCATCGCTTCAAATGCATCAACAACCGCCATAATACGCGCACCAACGGGAATCTGTTCTTTCTTTAGTCCCGACGGATAACCTGTGCCGTCATATTTTTCACGATGATAAAGAATAATTGGCAAAACAGGACGCAAAAAAGCAACTGGCTTAATAAGCTCCGCGCTTTTCATCGGCAAATCGCGAATAACTTTAAATTCTTCCGGCGTCAACTTACTTGTCTTAGAGAGAATTTCAAACGGCACATCCACCGCACCAGCATCATGCAACATGCTAGCGTATTGTAAACAATCAATCGCCTCTTGTCCAAGGTTCATTTTTTCGGCTATCGCTTTCATGATACTAAAATATGCCGGCGCATGCGCCAAGGCCTGATATCCTTTTCGCTCGAGGAGTTTATCAATAAACTGGATACTGCCCATAATCGTTTTTTGTTGCTCTTCATAAAGTTGTAATTTTTTAATCGCGGTCACGCTTTGTTCGGCAAAAACAGAAAGCATTTCGCGATCAAAATCCGTAAAGGGAGGTTCACTGCTTTTGCGTTCAATAAAAATTGCGCCGATATTTTCATCAGCAATCAAAGGAAGTCCCATCACACGCTTTTCAATCAAAGGATATCCTTCAGTAACACGAATTTCCACATCACTGATATTTTTAAGATCCCGCTGTTTATCGAGTAAAATATTAATCTGATTATTAAAAATAGCGACGAGAATAACTTTACGTTTTTGCGGATCAAGAATATAAACGCTGGCCGAACTGGCTTTAATAAATTGGCACAACAACCGCGTTAAACGCAGTGTCAGCTCATGAACACTATACGTTGAATTAACCAAACGATAAACCATATGAACAGCAGAAAGAATCAGACCATAACGTTTTTCAAGAGGCAAATGCGTATGAGGACTATTGAAATTCTTTTTAGGAGATTGAAAGTTTTGCATATTATACTAACGCATACGGATTAAAAAACTTTTTATGCTCAAGAAGCGCATAACGATCTGTCATCGAAGCAATATAATTACAAATAATTTCGTACTTTTGTTTTTTGGAATACGTCTTATTGCGCGAATAAACCACCGGCGAAAGCTGATGCGGTTCTTTTAAATAAACCGCAAAAAGATCATCAATAATCCGCTGTGCTTTGGCGGTCATCCGCACAACCCGATAATGATGGTACAGCTTTTTATTCAATAAGTTCTGCAAAAAAATTCTCTCCTGCGACATACGCGGACTAAAAGCCACAATGTCCTTAGGATATTTTTTAACTTCCAAGGCACTCCGCAAATCAAGTTTTTTAAGACGAGCATCAGTAAATTCTAAAAGATCCACAACCTGCATATCAATAAGCGCCTTAACAACTTGATATTTAAGCATCTCGCGATTTGTAAATTTTTTTGTTCCGCCGATACGAGCCAAAGCTCTTTGCCAAAGCAAACTTTCCGTCAAATCTTCTTCGGTGATACAGCCAGAAGTTAATCCATCATCAATGTCATGATTAAGATACGCCAGCGAATCTGCTAAATCAACAACCTGCGCTTCTAAAGTCGTCCCCTCATTAAAAAACTGCTTTGCATTACTGGGTAAATCATAAACAGTTTTATGCTTTAAGATCCCGACGAGAACTTCGGGAGTTAAATTCAACCCATCAAAATCCGGATAACGTTTTTCTAAGCGGGTAAGAATTTCAAAACTGTGCTTATTATGATTAAATCCTTGAAGCCCCGCTTTTTTAAGAATATTATCCAAAGCCGCTTCTCCGGCATGACCAAACGGCGGATGGCCAAGATCATGGGCCAAGGCAATCGCCTCAATCAAATCTTCATTAAGCATCAAATTGCGTCCAATAGTCCGTCCAATTTGCGCAACTTCAATGGTATGCGTCAGGCGAGTGCGATAATAATCTCCCTCGAGAATTGTAAAAACTTGTGTTTTATATTCTAACTTGCGGAAAGCTTCAGAGTGGACAATCCGATCACGATCCCGTTGATAACATGTTCGCACAGCGTGCACAGGTTCTTTGTGCATGCGATGGCCGGAATCTGCGCTTTTCATTGCATAAACAGCAAGAATTTTGGATTCTAATGCTTCGATGTCCTGGCGTGTGCGCATATTTTTATATCATTTTTTCTTTGACTCAGTAACATGCTGCTGAGTCAATTTTTCGTACAAAGCTTTTAACGACGCCGAAATAACTTTCGTTTGCGCCAAAACCGGCATAAAATTCACATCGTATTTCCAACGCGGGACCACATGAATATGCAAATGCCCCGGAAACCCTGCACCGGCGGCGCGTCCTAAATTCATTCCAACATTGTATCCGGCGGGCTTCATTATTTTATCTAAAAGTCCTCTGGAATAATTAAGCAATTCAAAAAGATCAGCCGTTTCCTCTTTCGAAAGTTTGCTCAAATCATCGACGTGTCGCTTGGGTAAAATCAAAAGATGCCCGTTGTTGTAAGGATAAAGATTTAAAACCGTAAAACTTAAAGCGCTGCGCAAAAGAATAAGATTTTTTTTGTCATTCTTTTCTTTAAGCATACGACAAAAAACACATCCCTTTGTTTTACCAATTAATTCTGTGACGTATTTGACGCGCCATGGCGCCCAGAGCTTGTCCATAAAATTATTTATTCCTTAATTTTGACATGTTTGGCCGAAAAATCTTTATTGGCTATTTCAAGGATTCCATACGTGCAATACGGCGCAAAAACAGTATCGTTGGGACTCCCGGGATTAAAGTAGAGAACATTTCCTTCTTTTTGATTTAATGGCTGATGGGAATGACCAAAAATCACAATATCCACTTTATCTTTTTGAAATTCTTCTTTGACTTTTTCAAGAATCGTTTTAGGCGGTCCTTCTCCATGAAAAAGTCCTACGGTAAAAGCACCTAATTTAAAAATTTGCCGTCGAGGAAAAAGTTTGTGAATCGCAGCTGTGTCCATGTTCCCATAAACAGCTTTAACTTCCTTGATCGCAGAAAAAACCTTATAATCGGACGTGTCACAAAAATCCCCGGCATGAATAATCAAATCCACCGACTTAAAATCTTTAAGCATCATTTTTGGAAGTTCCCGAGAATGCGTATCTGCGACAACACCGATTCGTAGCATAACTTAAACCTTCACTTCCCTTGGTGCGGCAATCAATGATTTATCAAATATCGCCGCGAGTGTATTTAATTCCCCTTCATTCCAAATCCACATTCTCTCTTGCAAAGCCCGGATGCGCGCATTCTCATCCAGACGATCAAAAGAAATCAAAACACAACGTTGAGGCTTATGAATAATCTTTTTTGTTTCGACTAACATATTGCTGATTTCATTTTCTCCAATGGCTCCCGACTTAAGGACAATGATCCACTCGCCCTCTTGAGAAACTGCACGAATAAAATCCAAATGCCCGCCGCTGGCCATGGCAACTCTCGCCGGTGTCATTTGCTCAAAAACAGGAAGTTTATAGCGCCTTCCATTTATCGACAACGATTCATTCTCGAAGCACGATAACAATTCTAAAATCTGAGAAGAGACATCACGATTAGCATTCGCGCAAGACGCTTCAAACGCGGCATTAAATTCGTGGCGAAATTCTTCCTGTTGACGTTCGCCGTGATCTTCAATCACATTGCGGCGCTTATAAAAAACAAACTTTAGCCAATACTTTAATAACCGGTCAGGAATATAAAAATAATTTCCGTTCTTTGCAATAATGCCCAATTCCAAAAGACGATTAACGCGCGCCCCAACGGCGGCTTGTTTAAGTTTTAAATTCGCACTTAATTCGGTGACTTTTTGCCGGCCAAAAGCCAGAGACAAGAGAATCCTTGAAACAACCACATTGCCTTTGCCCGACGCTATTCTTTCAATAACCAAATCAAAATGACGACTTAAAACACCCCAGCGCTCATGGAGAATTTTTTCCATCGCCAATGACAAAAGCGGCAAAAAGACTTCAGTCTGTTTATGCGCATCAGCTAAAACACGCAACTGTTCGCAAATAAGCGTTAAATACAAAGGCTGTCCGCCGGTAAAATCGATCAAAAAATGCGTCAATTGTCCGCTGATCTTAATTCCCTGAAGCTGAAAACCAACAAACTCTTGACTGGTCTTAATATCGAACGGCTGTATCTCAAGGATTTCAAAATTTCCAAAAAGCAATGAAAGTTTTTCGGAAAGAATTCTTTGCGCCGACCATAGCAAAGAACTGGTCACAACATAAAGGCAGCGCCTCTGCGTCATAATCTGCTTGCCTAATTCCTGAAATTCATCATCAATACCAAAATCTTCAAAATGCTGAAATTCATCAAAGAACAAAACACAATAAACTTGCGCTTCCTGAGTAAAAATCTGCGGCAAAGTAATGATTTCAAGATACGCTTCCCGCTGACGATTTTGCGCCAATAACCCCTGAATTTTACGGATAACTTTGACCGTTTGAGGCAAACGATTTTCTGTTGCATTCGCCAAAAGTGAAAGTTCGTCGGCGAGACTTAAAGCTTGGCTCTGAGCAAAATGATATAAAAGACTACCAGCTAATTTATAAAAAAAGTAAGAAAGATCTGCATTCTCAAGGTCAATGTAAACGGGAACAATTTGAGGATCATCTAAGTCGGAAAGAAACTTTTTGATAATCATCGTCTTGCCCGTATAGCGATCGCCCAAAAAGGCCATATTCTGACGATAACCTTCCTTTAAATCAAAAACGCGGCGCTTCAAAAGCTCCAGCTTCTTTTTGCGCCCATAAAATTGTTCTTGTGCAACAATGCCCATATAATCCTTAGCCCTGTGTAATCTTAATTATGAATAATCGTGCACAGGACAAACGTGCACTTTTCCTAAAAGTTAGACCTTTAAACATCAATTTGATAGTGCACTAGCTTTTTGGCAGAAAATAGAGTGGATTTTCGGCCTTAGCGTAACGTCTGATTTCAAAATACAAAAGCGGTAAATTCCCCTTTTTACCGGCGAGAGCAAGTTTCTCGCCTTTCATAACTGTGTCCCCTAAACTAACAGTAATCTTTGAATTAAAACCATAAACACTAAAATATCCGTCGGCATGATCTAAAATAACCGTGTAATAATACCCTGATAAATAATCAGCAAAAACAACTTTTCCCTGACGAGAAGCCACCACTGGCTGGCCTTCCATGGTCTCAATGCCAATGCCACGATTAAGATAGGATCCACGCTGTTCTCCAAAATAACGGACAACCCGTCCCGTCACCGGCCAACCAAAATCATCTTTAACACTTAAAACAGAAGTTTTATAAGCTTGTTTTTCTTGGGTAGAAACAGATTTTACTGCATCCACACCCGGAATAAAAATCAATTGGTTTTCTTCCAGATGCGCACCATTGGGAATATTGTTGCTGCGGATAACATCATCAATATCAATTTGATAAGTTTTGGCAATACGCCAAAGGGTTTCGCCTTTTTGGACCTTATGATAAATTCCTTTCTGGGCACGATTAACACCCGTTGACATTCCTGAATCAACGGTCATACACCCCGACGAAGAAATCACAAAAACCCCAAGAACAAAAAAACCAAAACTATAAAAAACTTTTTTCACCGCTACAACCTCAAAATAATAATCTTTAAAGGCAAAATCCCTTAAATTCATTAAAAGCGAGGGACGGGAATCGAACCCGCGTAGATAGCTTGGGAAGCTACCATTCTACCATTGAATTACCCTCGCAAAATTACCGTCATTGAGACAATATCTTTAAAAATCTTTTTGTCACGCCCGCAAGATCTTTTGCCTGACAAATCGCACGCGTAACTGCAACACGCTGTCCACCATTTTCAATGACCTGTGAAACATTTTCCAAACTTATGCCTCCAATAAAAAACACCGGAACTTTTATTTGCGCGCCCACAGAAGATACAAGTTGGATATTCATCGGATTTCGCTCTGGTTTAGTTTTAGTCTTAAATACCGAACCAAAACCAACATAATCTGCCCCATCCTTTTGTGCCCCTCGAGCTTGAGTAAGCGTCTGACACGAAACCCCAATCAACTTTTTTGGCCCCAATATCTTGCGTGCCACCAAAAGGGGCAAATCCTCTTGTCCCAAATGAACACCGTCCGCATCACTTGCACACATTATATCTAAACGATCATTGACAATAAAAACAGCCTTGCCATCAACGTAACAAACAGCCTTTTTGCAAAAAGCCAAAATCTCGCGCGCCGACCCTTCTTTACTGCGAAGCTGCACAATGCCAACGCCGGCATTCACACATTTTTTGAGAATAAAAAATAATTTGTCAAAATCGGCAACACTACTGTCTAAAACGACATAAAGCTTAGACACCTTTAAAATCTTTTTTTTACTTTGCATTGAAAGCACGCGAGCTTAAAACTTTTTTTTCAATCCCATAAACTTCATAACGCAATGCTTTAATCCCGAGGGCGGATTTAACATTCTTAAGTTTGGCAAATTCCTCTAAAACCCGCAACGATTCTTTGACCCTCTGGCAATTAGCATAAAAAATATCAGCTGTGGTCTTACGTTTTGATTCAGAACTGATCGTTGTGCGCCCACAATCCGACTGCACATCCCGACCAGCAATCAAATTTTTTAACCCCAAAACTTTAATCTCATCCGTAAGCCGATGTCGAAGACTTTTGAACTTTTTAGTCAAAATTTCTTGATTAAGCCAAAACCGGCAAACATCTTCGCAAACTCTTAAGCCTTCTTTAGCGCGATTAAAATTCGCATCGATAACACGTAAAAATTTAGGTTCACAATTTTTAGGCACGATCTTTGATTTTCTTTACAATATTGCTCGTCGATAAACCATCTAAATATTTAATCAATTCTACCCTACCACCGTTTTGACGAACCACATCTGCCCCGACGATTTCTTTGCCATCCCAATCCGCACCTTTAATCAAAATATCCGGTTTAAGTTCCGTAATCAAACGCAGCGGTGTATCTTCACCAAAAGTCACCACAAAATCAACCGACGCTAAAGCTGCCAAAACGCCGGCACGATTTAATTGACCATTCACCGGACGTCCTGCACCTTTAAGACGTTTCACCGAATCATCGCTATTTAAACCGACGATAAGAATACGTCCCGCTTTTTTGGCGGCCTCCAAATAACTGACATGGCCAAAATGCAAAATATCAAAACAGCCATTGGTAAAAGCAATTTTCTTGCCAGCCCGACGCAAAATACTCAATTTTCTTTTCAAAGAACTGACAGAAACAATCTTTTTTGTAAAATCAGACATCGCTAAACTCTTCTTCCACCAACTCACAAATTGTATGCGCGATGGTCAAATGCGATTCTTGAATGCGCGCAGTCACCTTCGAGGGGACAATGAGAGCAATATCCGATAAAGGCGCCAAAGCCCCGCCATCATTACCAGTCAAAGTAATGGTCACAAGTCCCAGCGCCTTGGCTTTTTTAATTGCTTCAACGACATTTTTTGAATTTCCACTCGTCGATATTCCAAAAGCCACATCCCCAGTTTTGCCCAATGCCTCAATTTGACGACTAAAGATAATATCAAAACTATAATCATTGCCCAACGCTGTCAAAGCCGAAGTATCGGTTGTCAAAGCAATGGCCGCAAGAGCACGACGCTCTTTTTGAAAACGCCCGATAAATTCTGCAGCAATATGCTGGCTGTCGGCCGCCGAGCCGCCATTGCCAAAAAGCAAAATCTTGCCGCCAGATTTTAAAGACTTAGTCAGCACAACAGCGGCATCTTCAATGGCCACAAGATTTTTTTCTAGCGCGGCTCTTTTAATATCAATAGACTGCGCAAAAATTTTTTGAATTCTATCTTTCATTTCTTTACGATGCAAAAAAGACCTTGGCTAATTCATAAAGTTCCATGTCGATCATTTTACGAGTTTTAACCGCCTGGGCAATATCAACCGAGTGCAATTTGTTGGCCCGCAAACTTACCATCTGGCCAAATTTTTCTTGAACAACCAACTCAACAGCCTTGACTCCAAACTGCGTTCCGATTAATCGATCATACGCCGTCGGTGTTCCACCGCGCTGAATATGACCTAAAACACTGACCCGGGTTTCAAACCCCGTACTTTCCTCAATGACTTTGGCCACAACTTCACCGACATAACCAAAACGCCGGCGCTCTCCGGCAGGAATAAGATCTTTATTATACCCGAGAACCTCCGCACCTTCAGAAACAACAATAATGCTAAAATTCCGCCCGCGGCCATGGCGAGCTTTAAGGTCTTCGCAAACTTTTCGAAGATCCGTCGGAATTTCGGGGAC
>CAZNNZ010000024.1:9687-17379 GCA_964574575.1 uncultured Planctomycetales bacterium | reverse complement strand
TGATTAAAATAAGCCCCAAAATGGATGCCGGCCAAATTATTGTGCAGGAAAAAATACCGATTTTCGACGATGAATCTGCGCAGTCTTTGCGCTCGCGCATGGCCAAAGAGAGTGCTGTATGTTTGTGTCGGACGATTAAAAAAATTGAGGTGGGGGATTTTTCTTTAAAGCCACAGGATGAAAGCCGCGTTACTTTTGCTCCAAAATTAACCAAAGAGTTGGGATCTGTTAATTGGAGCAAGTCGGCCGAAGAAATTCATCATCTTGTCCGCGGGCTTCTGCCGTGGCCGGGTGCGTATGCAACGTATCAGGACAAGATTTTCAAAATTCTTCAAAGTACGGTTGTGCCACAAGCACACGCTCAAGCGCCGGCAACAATTTTAGCGATTACGAAAGAAGGTATTTTGGTTGCGACCGGCAGAGACGCACTGTTGTTAAAAGAAGTTCACCCTCAATCCGCTAAACCAATGTCCGCCCACGCTTTTGCGGTGGGGCAGAGGTTAAAGGCGGGGAGAATGCTTTGAATAACCTTCTTTAATTTTAGAATTTCCTTATTCCCCCACAACCTACCCCAAACACACAAAGGAGCTGGACATGGGGATCAATAACCAAGAACAGAAACAAAGTTTCCCAGTCGTGAATTGTGTTTCCCTAAATTTCCCAGAGCCGGACAAATAGGACATTGGCGATGTTCGAATGTCTCGTTTTTCTCTTTGACGGAAGCAATAATTGCATTTCCATTGTTATCATTTATGATTTCAAATAATAATAAGAAATGATCATATTATCATTTTATGTAAATGCACAAATGTTTATAAAAGATAACAGAAATTTATATATTTACTTTTAATATATTAAATGATAATATATCTATGCTTAAATATCATTCAAAATGAGGTGCGAAATGTTTAGTGCCGGAAAATATCAGCAACAACTTGAGTATAAAAGTTTTTCTCCATCTATGATTAACGAAAATTATGAGTGGAAGGATAAGCAAATTGTTCTTTTGCTTGAAGATGCGATGAGATATTTGGGAGAGCTCAACGCATACTCAACCCTTGTCCCAGATGTTGATTTCTTTATAAAAATGCACGTGGCAAAAGAAGCCACAACATCAAGTCGTATTGAGGGAACACGAACCAATATAGATGAAGTTGTTCTGCCTGAAAATGAGATTAGTCCGGAAAAACGCGATGATTGGGCTGAAGTTCAGAATTATATTCATGCCATGAATTTCGCTATTGCTCAACTCGATAAACTTCCTTTGTCCATGCGTTTATTAAAGGAAACGCACAAGCGATTATTATCTGGTGTGCGCGGTCATTACAAATTGCCCGGCGAGGTACGTCATAGTCAGAACTGGATCGGTGGTTCGAGTTTAAAAGATGCATTTTTTGTCCCACCTCATCACGAAGAACTTGCGGATTTATTGACGGATCTTGAAAAGTTTTGGCATAACAGGGAATTAGATACGCCTAATTTGATCAAGACGGCAATCAGTCATTACCAGTTTGAAACCATTCATCCTTTTTTAGACGGTAACGGACGCATTGGACGTCTTTTAATTACCTTGCAATTGGTTGATTTGAAGATTCTTCAGAAACCAACGCTTTATTTATCCGATTTCTTTGAAAGAAATAAAGGGTCTTACTATGATTCATTGACGGTTGTGAGAAGTTCCAATGATCTAGATCAATGGATTAAATTTTTTCTCACAGGAGTGATGGAAACGGCCAAAAACGGGAAAGAGACATTGGAGACCATTGTCAGATTACGTAAGCAGTACGAGGATAAAATAATGATGATGGGACGTAAAGCCAAATTGGCGCAACAATTCCTGTTGTTTTTATTTTCACATCCTGTTGTGTCCATCGGACAAACGGCAGAACATTTAGGAGTTGGCTTTGCCGCCGGGTCACGGATGATTTCTGACTTCCAGCGACTAGGATTTCTGAAAGAAGTAACAGGTTTTTCCAGGAACAGATTATTTTCTTTATCAGAATATCTTGCTTTATTTAAATAAGTGTTAATCTGACGCATTGCGTCCCATACTGAGTTGGGCTTGTTTATCGATATTATTTGTCCTTTGCTAGATGCGCAGGAAATGTATGCTCATATTGCAAAACAAGTAGAGGCAATGAGGTTAAAATTAAATGGAAGTTTAGAGGTAATCGATAACCATTTTAACGCCCTGACGCAAAGGTATTTTGGTTGAGAGGCGGTTGAACATGATTTCAATTTTCTTTTCTCATGTCTGTGGCAATGGAGCTGGTAAAAATTGTCTATTTTCCAATCAATTATTAGAGAAGTTGAAGAAAGATTTTCTTTCCGTTTATCCGTATTTATCCTGCAAAGACACTACTTGGACGAACAGCACAGATTTAAACGATAAAGTAAAGGCTTCGCATTTTTTTATTCCTGTTATCTGTGATAGCTTCAATTCTCGGGACAATTGCAAAGGCGAGTTGGCCATTGCCAGAAAGCAAAAGCAAGAAGCAGGAATATTCCCTTTTGTATTTCCAGCAAGGTACGGATGTTCAGATGATGCATTGAAGGAGTTCGGTTTTAATATAGACCAAACACAGGAAACGGGGGAACGGTGGGAAAGTTTCGTTGATTCAGACTTTGAACTCGGATACGAAAATTTGCGGCAACGCATTCATCACAAGGCTCTGGAACATAATTTAATTACGGATGAAGATTTCCACAAGGATATTAAAGTATTGGATCTGTTGTTAAGTGAAAGTAATCCGACGGCATTTTATGTAAAAACGGCTGTTGACGCTTGCCGTAAAGGTGAAGATTACGGATTTTATTTCTTCAAAAGATTGACCCACGAGAGTTGGCTTTCTCATCTTCTTGCCAGCGGATTTTTCAATAATAATCCTGCCCCGATTGAAGTTGAAGCGGCAAATCAGAAGGGTATGTTCACGATACCTTTCTGGCCGGTTTTGTTTTATTTGGAGAAGATTTCAGCTTCGAAAAATAGAAACATCCAAAATCTGATTGTTGAAATTATGAGACGGGTTAGTAAGCCGCCGAAACCAAACCAGCGTTCAGATAATGACCGCACGTGGTATATGTTTTCAAAGATCTTGGCCAATTTGCCAACGTATATTATTAAGCTCGAAGATGTTGATTTAATTAAATATTGGCTAGATAGCAAGTTTGGCGCTGGTCTGGTTGGGCGAGAAATAGGACAGTCCCTCTTGCCCAAGTTGCTCAGCAACGATGATAAAGAAAACATGCAAAAGGCAGTTCGGGTTATTGATATTATTGTTCAGATAAAAGGGGAAACAAAAGGCATCATGGATGCCCATGATTTGGAGAAATTGTTTGAGAAGAACGCTGTTAAGCTTGGCGAACAGTGCGGCAAGGAGGTCATTGAAATTTTGAAATCGCGGCTGGAATCGGAGCAGATAATTCCTGAGAAAGACGACGCATATAGTTACATCTGGCGGCCAGCTATAGAAGAGCATGCGCAAAATACCAGCAGAGAAGATGCTCGAGAAGCGTTAATCTCCGGCCTCCGGGATGTATTGTTAGCTTACGCTCAAATCAAAGATGCATCAGAGGCCTTGCTGGAATTGTTTAAGAGTTCAAGGTGGATTGTAAGAAGAATTAATCTTTATGTTCTCAATATTCAATTCCTCAAATATGGAGAGTTGTGCCAAAAGTTGGTTGTTGATAATATTGGGACTTTTTTGTCAGAAGGGAACTATCACCATGAGTTTTATGAACTTCTACGAAACCGTTTTAACGATTTTGTGCATCAAACTCAGATTAAGATTATTGATGCGATAGATAATTTGGTTCATGATTGGCCCGACGATATTCCAGCCGAGAAAAAGCAGAGTCTTGATATAGGATACCGACTGCGTTGGTTCTCAGCTATTAAAGCCTCGGGATATACCTTTTCGTTTGATTTGGTTAAGAAATATGATTTGGATAACTTGATCTTGGAGCATCCTGAGTTTAAAAGCTATCATGGCTCGGTAACATGGGGAACAGAGCAGTTATTCAGTGTTGGTGATCTGATGGACAAGGGAAGTGTTAAGGATATTATTGCTTTTTTGAATGATTTTAAAGGGAAGAATAGATTCAATGAAATTGGGTATGAAGAGGCTGGGCAGGTTTTGAAACAGGCTATTAAAGCCAAACAGCAGTTTTTTGAGAATGACCTGAAAGAATTTCTAAATGGTAGGTTTGTTTATCAGTATTATGCGATGCAAGCACTCGAAGATCTCTGGAAAGAGAAAAAATCAATCGACTGGCAAAAGGTTCTTGATTTCTTTGGTGCTGTTATCGATTCTGAAGAATTGTGGGAGAAAAAGACGGAACAAAGAGCAATCGGATACTATTTTAGAAGGGAGTGGATCCCTTCGCTTATTGCCCGGCTAATTGAGAGCGGAGTGAGAGACGATGAGCGGGTTATGCCGGATGCGTATTTACCAGAGGTGCGTAAGATTTTGGAGAAATTGTTAGATAAGATTGAGCCTTCAGCCAAAGGAACAGATTCAGATCCGTTAACAGCGGCCATTAACTCTCCAAGGGGACACGCGATTGAGGCATATCTGAATTACGCTTTAAGAGAGTGTCGTGTTTTATCGAAACAATATGAAAATCAGGGGGTTGAGGAACGCAAGAAGTTTTGGGAAGGGATTAAACCGATATTTGACAATGAGCTAAGTAAGACGAAGAATACAAACTTCGAGTTTTCCGCGTTGGCTGGACGGTATTTGCCGAATCTTTATTATTTGAGCAAGGAGTGGGTTGAAGCGAATATAAATAAAATTCTTCCAGTTGAGTCAGAGTATGAAAAGAACTGGCGTGCTGCTATTGCTGGATATTCTTATGTGAATACTGTTTATACGGTTATTTATCGACTTCTAAAGAATAATAATCATCTCCAAAGGGCACTAGAAACATCTTTTGAGAAGTCAAATATTCGAGAGCGGATTGTTGAAAATATATCCATCTCTTATTTGAGAGGCGATGAAGAGCTACAGGGAGAGAATAGCTTGATGGCTTATATTCTGGAAAAATGGCAAGTACAGGATATGAGCAGTGTAATTGATCTTTTTTGGTCTCATCGAGAAGTTGATTTTAGTAACGGGGAAGATCAACGGATCCTTGCTTTCTGGGAATATTGCAATAACAAGATCAAGGGGAAGGAGAAAGAAAATCATGTGATCTTATCTGACCTGAATTTATTAACTGTTTTTCTTAAGCAAATTGATCCTAAGACGAAAGAGTGGCTTATTCAATCTGCGCCTTATGTCGAAGAAAGGCATCATAGTTTCTTCTTTTTAGAATCTCTGGATAAATTGGCAAGAAAGAGTCCAAAGGAAGTCGGCGAAGTGTATATGGCCATGTTGGATGGGAATGTTTTGCCTTTATATGAAGAATTGAATATCAAATCTATTGTTGAGGAGATATATAAAGCAGAAGAGAAGTCTTTGGCGAATCGAATTTGTGACCGATATAGTCGGGCAGGCTTTGAATTTTTAAATGATCTGTATGAGAAATATAATCATTAGATCAATCTGTCGTGATTAGGTTTTAATTATCGAGCAATCAAGAGGGTGGGATATTAAATCCTCTTTTTTTGTAACATTTTCACACATTTCCCGATTAAAGATGTAAAGGGAGGATAAGCGTTGATGGATGTGTCGGACGAAGAGTTGATGGTCCGTTATCAGGCCGGGCATAAGCAGGCGGTTGAGACGATTTATTTAAGGTATAAATATCGGATACTCAATTTTTGCTGGCGCATGCTCGGTAATCGCGCGCAAGCCGAGGATGTGGCGTCCGAAATTTTCATGTCCTTGTTTACCAGCGCTTATAAAATGCAACCGGATGTCAAATTTTCAACCTGGTTTTACACGATCGCGCGCAACCATTGTGTGGATGTCCTTCGCTTGCGTTGTCGCCAAAAGACTGGTGAAATTGATGAGCGGTCCGTCGAGCGTTTGGACGCGCCTAAAGACGCGAGAGACGCGCTTTTGGTCAAAGAGTCGGAAAGCCATTTGCGCGCCGCACTTGACAAGCTATCCGACGAGCAGAAGCAAGCGATTGTGCTTCAATATTACGAGGGTTTAAGTTACAACGAAATTGCTGGTGTTTTGGGCTGTTCGCTGGACAAGGCCAAGGTCCTTATTTTTCGCGCCAAGGAAAATCTGTCGCTGCACTTGGCATTTCTGTTGAAAGAAGGCTAGTTATGAATGAAGAAGTGATAAAACAATTGATCACCCAGGCTGTCGATGGAGAAGTGTTGTCCGACGCTGATCGCACGGTACTTGAGGCGGCGATCAAATCTTCGCCGGAGCTTAAGGCTTATGAGGCAAAACAGTTGCGTCTTAAAGAAGTCCTTGGCAAGTATCCCGATCTGCAGGTTTCGCCGGATTTTGAACAGCGGATGACAAAAACAATGATGCGTCTGGGGATTAGAGAGGAGTTTGCCATGAAACCGTTTCAATCGATGCGAAGTTTTAAAACATTTGGGGTGGTGGTTTGTTTAATTCTTGTGGCTGTTTTTAGTTTGCAAACTTATTTCAAAAGGGGAGTGTCGGGTCGGTTAAGGAGCTCTGCTGATGATATTGGGGATCAATATTATCAGCCGCCGACGTATTCCCTTAAAAAGGAAGTAAAAACAAACATAAATCTCTCGCCCGAAGTTCTCGATCGCAAGATTGTGCGTAACGTCAACCTTTCTTTGACCGTTGACAACGCGCTTTCTTTTCAGTCTCAGGTTATCCAATATGTCAAAAGTTTTGATGGGATCGTCGAGAATTCTAAAGTCGATCGCAATGGCGTTAATGCGTCGGGTACGATTGTTTTTAAAGTCTTGCCTAAACATCTGGAATTGATCATAGGTCAGATCAAGGCGTTGGGTAATTTACGCAGTGAAACTTCAAGTGCAGAGGATGTCACCGGCCAGTATGTGGATACGCAAGCCCGTTTAGATAACTGGCGCGTAGTTCGTGAGCGGCTGATTAAGATGCTTGATGAACATTCGGCTAAGGTAACGGATGTTCTGGAAGTTGAGCGCGAACTGGCTCGTGTGACCGGTGAGATTGAGGCGATGGAAAGCCGTTTGAAAGTCCTTTCGCAGACAACGTCGCTGGCGACGGTGTCTGTCGCGTTTTTTGAAGAGCATTCTGATGCCCCCAAATTCCTTGAAGGGTTTTCGTTTAATCAGCGTTTGCGCGGCACGTTGGAAAGCACAATCAGTCTTGCCGTCGATACGTTTAACGGAATCATCATGATCTTCGGATTTCTCTTGCCCGTGGGCCTTTGTGGCTTGGTCGGTTATGGCGTTTATCGTTTGGTTAGAAAGTTGATGAAACGATAAAAATATGGAGAGCGCCAATTGTAGGTTTGTGCCTGCAATTGGCGGCAGGCTCATCGGATGTGGAACAAAATTAAAGCCAGCCTGAAGGCTTGACTAAAGAGTATTTTTGAGGTATAAATTTTATTGTATCAGGCAGGATTAACGAATTATGCCGCATAGGAGTGTTTTAAATGGACAAAAATGAGATATTAGCCATATTAAAAGATTGGAATGAATGGCAGATCCCGTTAGCGGACATAGGCACTATTCGGACAGCTTATCTAAATAGGCTTGAAAGCCTTATTGAGGGATCAAATCAGATCATCACGATCACAGGTCCAAGGCGGGCAGGCAAGTCG
>CAZNNZ010000024.1:9328-9677 GCA_964574575.1 uncultured Planctomycetales bacterium | reverse complement strand
AAATGGCCAGAAGGCTTTTTGACAAGGGAATCAAGAGAGAGAATGTCCTTTTCGTCAATTTTGAAGATCCTCGGTTTACTTCCCTTGACACAAAATTACTTGGCCAGATTTATGATGTGTATAAGGGGTTCATATCTCCAACGGATATGCCTTACCTCTTTCTTGACGAAGTTCAGGATGTTGAGGGTTGGGAGAAATGGGTTGGTGCGATGCATGAACTTAAAAAAGCCAAGCTCATTGTTTCCGGATCCAATGCCCACCTATTGAGCCGAGAATTAGGAACGCTTTTGACCGGGCGGCATCTGGACCTTACAGTCTTCCCACTTTCGTTTTCTGAGTATTTGATGTT